>DTTG01000028.1 GCA_012964845.1 Fidelibacterota bacterium | reverse complement strand
CTTTTTTGGATTTGATGATGTATGGCTTTAAAATTTGATCCCCCACCTGAAACAAATACAGCAATTTTTTTCATGTAGTTAATCCGGCTTCGATCTGATTAAGGATAGTATCCAACTTTTCATTATCTTTAAAAATATTAAATCCATCTGATTCAATGGTTATCACTTTTTGATCTGTACAATTGTTAATCCATTTATCATAAGAGATGTTCAAACTGTGCAGATATTCAGGAGAGATATCCCGTTCAAAATCCCTATCCCTATTATGTATTCGAGATAATAGGGTATCAGTGGATGCCTTAAGATAGATAATCAAATCTGGTTTTTTCAGGAACTGGGTCATATTTTTAAATAAATTCTCGTATGTACTCCAATCCCTATCCGTCATATAATTCATTTTATGCAGGTTCTTTGCAAAAATTTCTACATCTTCATAAATAGTACGATCCTGAATTACACCACCTGTAGAACTATTAATTTCAACCTGACCTGCAAATCGATGGTGCAAAAAGTAAATCTGGAGATTAAAACTCCAGCGGTGCATGTCTCTATAAAAATCATCCAGGTAGGGATTATCTGCAACGGACTCATAGAATTCCTTCCACCCAAAATGCTTCCCTACAATCTCAGTGAAAGTTGTTTTTCCAACCCCGATATTTCCGGCAATGCCTACAAAGGGGTTTGCTATCATTCCAGTCTTTTCCCTATCATTTCTCCATCTTCTAAGCGGACTAATTTCACTGGTATTATTTGATTCACTTTATCCTCATTCCCTTTTATGGAAACGGAAATATAATTTTCAGAATGTCCGGAAAGGATACCTTCTTCATAAGTTTCAAAAAGTACTTGCCTGATTTTACCAGTATTATTTTCATAAAACTGGCGTTTTTTCTTCATGGATAAACGGTGTAATATTTTACTTCTCTCTGCAATAGTCTGTTGAGAAACTTTGGGCTCAATTTTAACAGCCTCTGTATTATCCCGTTGGGAATACGAAAATACATGCAGATAGGATACATCCAATTGTTTCAGTAATTCATAAGTCTCCTCAAAATTTTCCTCACTTTCTCCAGGAAATCCCACAATCACATCCACACCAATACAGGCATCCGGCATGATGGATTTTATCTTGTTAATTCTTCGTACAAATAAATCCGAGTTATATCGCCGCCGCATGGCTTTTAAAATATGATCCGACCCCGATTGCAATGGTATATGGAAATGAGGTAGAAACTTTTCCGACTTTGCTGTGAAATTTATAATTTCATCTGTGAGAAGATTGGGCTCAATGGAAGAAATACGATATCGTTCTATGCCTTCAACTATATCCAATTCCTGAATCAATTCAAAAAAACTTTCACCGTGATTTTTACCAAAATCACCCACATTTACTCCGGTTAACACAATTTCCTTAATTTCAGTTTCAGCAATTCCCCTGGCTTGGAGCAAGGTATCAGCAATATCAGCGCTGCGGCTTTTACCCCGTGCTAAGGGGATGGTGCAGAAACTGCAGGTATAATCACAACCATCCTGTACCTTTAAAAATGACCGGGTGCGCTCTCCCATAGAATAGGAAGGATGAAAATGGGTTACGGTATCAATTTCAGAATTTAAAATGATAGGCTGCCCATTAAATTCGTTTGCTTCCATTTTTTCAATAAGATTGAATTTATCCTCGGCACCAGCCACAATACTCACACCGGGAATATCCGCAATTTCCTGAGGATTTAGTTGTGCATAACACCCAATAACGGCGACCTTTGCCTGGGGAGATTTTCGCAGAGCCCGGCGAACTGCTTTTCTGGCTTTTTTGTTGGCATTTTCTGTAACAGAACAGGTATTAATTACATAGATGTCTGCAGGATGATCTATTCCCACCTGGGCATACCCATGGGAGGAAAAATCCCGGGCAAGAGTAGAGGTTTCTGCAAAATTAAGCTTACAGCCCAGTGTTTGAAATGCTACTGTTTTATAAGGAGACCCCAAATGTTAATTGCAATTCTAATTGGTGAAAAGTTATAATGAAAATTTCAGTGATTTCTGAAGCATTAAATTTAGAGGGATTTACAGGACACTTGAAACATTATTAGTATGGAGTAAATTAACCGCCTGCTCCCGAAGGGCGGGCAGGTCAAGAGGAAAATAATAATTAAAACTGATCTACAATGGATCAATCCTGATGTTCTCTTAATTTCTCATAAACAATCTTCCCCAATTCATTTCTGGGAATAGAGGACACTTGAATAAATTCTTTGGGTATTTTAAAATCCGAAATCCGCCCTTTTAGTTTCATTCGGAATTCCGAATTCCGAATTCCGAATTCCGAATTCACAATATAAGCAACCACTTTCTCCCCCCACTCCACATCTTCTACTCCAATCACGGCGGCATCGGTGATGCCTTCAATTTGTAACAAAGCTTCTTCCACTTCTAAGGGATTTACATTTTCTCCACCGGTTATAATAAGGTCTTTGCGGCGGATGTCCAAAAATACCAGATTTCCGTTGTCAACTTGTCCGAGATCATGGGAATTATGGTGCCCGTTGGTTGCTGCCTCACCCACATACCCTTTCATTACCATTGGCCCGGAAATGTACAGTTCATTGTTTTCCGTCCAAATTTTTGCTCCATTAAAGGGTCTGCCAGCATATAATTTATTTTGGGGTTCATCTAATAGTTTCAGTCCTACCGTACCGGAACAAGTTTCGGACATGCCATATACTTTCACAATATTGAGTTTTTCCTTGATGCAGAGGTCAAGAAGATATTCTGGTGAGGGACCACCACCTAACAGAATCCACCGCAATGATTTTATTGCCTTGAGTCCACCCTCTAAATCCAATATTCTTTTCAGCATGGTAGGCACGAGGGAAATAATTGAAACCGGATATTTAATAATGGTATCTAATACCAATTTTGCTTCAAATGTGGAAACTAAATTTACGGAAAAACCAAACATGAGGGCTCGCAACATGACAGCCAAACCACCAATATGGTGCAAAGGCAAGCAGCAGAGAAATTGATCATTTGACTGAAACTGGAGAAACTCATTCCAATTATTACAGCTGGCCTCAAAATTACCATAAGTAAGCTGTACCGCTTTGGGAATGCCAGTAGTTCCGGAAGTGAGAATTATGGCAGTAATATCATCGCTATTATAAATATAATCATTTTTTATAACTGAACATCCACTTGATGCATTGGGTAATTCTTCGATACAAGAAACGGGGATCGGTGATGGGAAATCGGGTAATTTTTGATTCCAGTTGGTGATGATGAGTTTGGGTTGGATTTTATCAATGATGACATTGCGTTCCCCCTCTGTTAATTTTGGGGAGATGGGTGCTGCCACAGCTCCGATTTCAAAACAGGCCAAAATAATTTCTATAAGTTCAACTCCACTGGGGAGGTAAATGAGAATTCTGTCCTGCGGCTGGATGTTTTCTCTTAATAATGATCGGGAATAGGTTTGTACCATTTCGGCAATATCAAGGTAGGAAAATTGGTTATCGCCAAATTGGATAAATAGTTTTTCAGGATTCTGATTTACTTGATTTTGCAGCCAACTCATTATAAATCTACACCTAAGCCAGGGCTGTCAGATATGGCAATCTTTCCACCTTGAATTGGCTGTGTCGGCTTACCCTCATTTAG
>DTTG01000027.1:2819-14214 GCA_012964845.1 Fidelibacterota bacterium | reverse complement strand
CGTGCTTTGCAGGCATCTGCTCTAACCACATGGAGTGGTAAGGATGAAAATATTCCTGCAGCCCAGGAAGCATTTCTGCAGCGTGCTAAATTTAATGGAATGGCAACCAAAGGTACTTACTCAGAGGCGTTGGAAACTGAAATGGCTTAATCTTTAAGTGATTTTAATTGGAAAGGGGAGTGGTTAATCGCTCCCCTTTTTTAATTAAATATTATTTGCAAATTTGAAGATTCTCATTCTTAATTGATAATTCCGTATTAATCGTAATGAAGATAAATATTCATCTTCCGTCAAGATAATCATTTATCCGCTCCAACCCTTCTTCAATTTTATCTGTATCCAGGGCATAGGAAAAGCGTACACGGCCTTCTGCGCCGAACCAGTCACCCAAATAGGTAATGACATTATATTTGGTGAACATATCCCATACAAAATCAGCGGCATTGTCAATCTTCGGCAGCATATAAAATGCGCCTTCAGGGTTCCAGAGGTCTAAGCCGGCATCTTTCAATCCTGCATAGAGTAAATCTCTGCGTTCCTGCCAGATTTTTAGTTGGTCATCAATAAACTTGCGGGGGACTTTTGTAGCTTCAAATGCCATTTCCTGTCCCAGAATATTGGTATTCATAGAAGTATGGGTTTTCATGGCAATCACATCCTGCACCAATTTTTTATCTAAAGACCAGAAATAACCCACGCGAAATCCACACATGGCATAGGTCTTGGAAAAGGAGTTGATGGTTACCACATGAGGCCCCTGAATGAGGTAGTTTTCCCGGATATAAATCAGGTCTTTATAGACTTCATCAGACAGGACAAACACGCCGTATTCACTGGTGAGGGATTCAATTTCTTTTAAAGAGGGTATTGCTTCAACCCGGCCTGTGGGATTGGAAGGTGAATTAATCAAAACAGCGCGGCAATCCTGCACCTTTTCCCTGAAATCATCCATGTCAATCCTCCCCTGGTTTGTTTTCAGATACACGGACTCCATGTCGGCAAACTCCACCAATCGGGGGTAGGAATAGTAATAGGGTTTGGTCATCAATACTTTCTTCGGCTGGGACATTTCATAATTGCTGATGACCCGCAAGGTCAGGTCCAATGCCTCTGAGGCACCATTTGTAATGACAAAACTATCAGCAGTAGAATCGGGATATTGGCGGGTGAGGGCATCCCTAAGATAGTCCAAACCCTGGATCACTCCATATTTGAAATCTGTGTAATGGGGAAGTATTTTATATACTTCTTCCGGTGGGGGGAGGTCAGGTTCGCCTGATCCGAATGAAATAATGTCCTTGCCCCGAACCCCAATGAATGCAGCCGGAGATAAATTCTCTTTATTTAATGTGGTCATTTATGAAGTGATTAATTATTCAGATGGATAAATTTTTACCTGATGAATTTGCCGGGTAGAGGCTTTAATGACAACCATCTGGCCAAAGGGCATAAATAAATGCTCACCTTTGTTTGGGATTCGCCCAAGTTGGGAAATGATATACCCACCCACAGACTCATAGTTGCCTTCAGGAATCATGTTGCCATATTCATCGTTAAAATCTTCCCAATCCATGCGGGCATCTACCACAATGGAGCCATCTTCCTGCCTTTCAGATTTTTTGCTATCCACATCAAACTCATCTTCGAAGTCGCCAAATAATTCCTCAAATACATCCTCTGCGGTAATAAGACCGGCTGATCCGCCATGTTCATCCAAGACCACAGCCATGGCGTGATGAGCTGATTGGAATTCACTCAAAAGATCCATGACCGGTTTGGTATAGGGAATAAATAACACAGGTTTGATTACTTCCTGAAGATTTTCCGGCGAATGAAATAGGTCATATAAATAGACCACACCAATAATATTGTCCAAATCTTTTTCATAAACAGGCAGTTTTGAATGCCCCGAATCAATAAAAGTATGCATTACCTTTTCCATGGATTCAGTACTGGAAATAGCGGATATTTCTGTACGAGGGGTCATGGCTTCACTGACTTTACTTTCCCTGAAATCAAACACATTAGAGATCATTTCCTTCTGGTCATCTTCCATGGCTTTCGGGTCGTCCACCTGTTCATAGGCGTGTTGAATATCATCCCGTTTCTCTTCCAATTCTTCAGCGGTTTTACTGAAACGTTCTGATACATCCATCCAACCTGTTTGCCGCAAAAGAAAAATAATGGGAAAAAATATATAATACGACAACTTTAAGAATGGTGATAGAAGAATCAAGCCAAAATTGGCATATCTCTGCATGATGGACTTTGGCAGTATCTCTCCAAAAAGTAGGATAATAATGGCGATTGGAATAACTATTAATTGGTGGGGTAATAAATTTGAACGGAGTAAATAAACTGTGGCAAATGACGTAGCCAGAATATTAGAAAGGTTTGTGCCAATCAGAATCACCGATAAATATTCGGGTTTCCAATCCAATATGGAGGAAGCCCAGTGTGCCAGGTATTTTCCCTGCTTTTCCCACACATCTAATTGGAGAGCATTGGCAGACAGAAGTGCAATTTCTGAACTGGAATAAACAATTGAAAGTATGAGCCCCAGCAGAGCTAAGTTTAGGTCAAGCATTCAGATTAAAAATAAAATAGATTTCAAAAATTAGATAGTTTTATATCTGCAAACAAAGGAAAGACTATGAGTTGGGATAAGATTACGGAGCAGCAGAATTCTGCTTCCGCAAATATTGACGAAAATTCAACCCTGGAAATACTGAGCATCATTAATAATGAGGATGCCGGGGTTGCGTTGGCCATCCAAAATAAATTGTCTGAAATAGAAGCATTTATTAAGGCACTGATTCCAAGAGTTAAAGGTGGCGGGCGACTGTTTTATGTGGGCTCTGGAACCAGCGGAAGGTTGGGTGTGCTGGATGCCGCAGAATGTCCGCCTACCTTCAGCACAAGTCCCACAATGGTAAAGGGAATCATTGCCGGCGGTTATGATGCACTCGTGAGATCCATTGAAGGGGCAGAGGATAATCCCACTGATGGTGCTAAGGCTATTATAGATTATGGAATAAATTCAGAGTCCACAGTTTTAGGAATAACTGCCAGCAGTACCACTCCCTTTGTACTGGGCGCTTTGGAAAAAGCTAAAGAATTTGGTGCAATGACAGGACTGCTATTGTGTAATAATCCACCCAAATTAGAATATGTAGATCATATAATTTCTATAATTGTGGGACCTGAGGTCATCTCCGGTTCTACCCGCATGAAAGCCGGCACAGCCACAAAAATGGTGCTGAATATGATTACCACCACTCTCATGATTAAACTCAATAAAACCTACGGAAATCTCATGGTGGACCTGAAAGCCTCCAATGAGAAACTATGGGATAGAGGCACCCGTATAATTCAGCATCTCACTGATCTGAGTTATGACGATTCTTTAAAATTATTGCAGTCCGCAGATGGAGAAGTAAAAACAGCAATTGTGATGGAAAAATTGAAAATGGAGGCCGGGGATACTCGGGAAAAGTTGAATGAGAATAAGGGGTCGCTGAGGAAAGTGCTGGATGGTGAATTGTCCTGAGTTAATACATTCTTCATTTCTAATTGTAGAGATGTAGCATGCTGCGTCTCTATAACCAAATTGACATTCATACTCGTGCATTTGAACTCACCCTACATCCCTCTCTTGCAAAAAAGAGAGGGACTTTGGAACTGTGGAAATTTTATAAAATTAGAATCCCTTTTCTCTTCCAAAGAGAAGGGGCCAGGGGATGAGTTCCATTATAGGAGTACACCCAATTAATCAGACCTCAAAACCCATATTGATTTCCTTTGTCAATAGGGAAGGGGCTGAATCTGAAGATATTAGGTAAACTATAAATTTGAGATTCCCTCCTTTGGCGGACAGGCTTCACTACACTCCGTTTCGTTCAAAATGACAGGTGCGGGGGATGAGTTCCAATATTGGCCATAAAAACTTTCGTAATAATACCCCAATCTATCTTAACTTTCCCAGCGCGAATTTCCTTTAAATCTACCCGGGAGGTGGAAAAGGATGAATCCAACCCCCAAGGCGTTTTAGGAATTCCACGAAATAAAATATTATGAATAAGATTAAAGCCAAATTATCCGGCAAGAAGGAAATTGCACGCAGTCTCACCCGTCTTGCCCATGAAATAATCGAAAAAAATGATGACCTCAGTGAAATAGCCATTGTGGGTATTCGTACCAGAGGTGATTTTTTAGCCAAACGGCTGCATTCTCAAATTGAGAAATTATCCGATTCTGAAATTCCCATCGGTACCCTGGATGTTACCTTTCACCGAGATGATTTTCGTACCAATTTAGGTTCGCCAAAGGTGGGGGCGTCCCATATTCTGTTTGAGGTAGAAGGGAAAAATGTTATCTTAATTGACGATGTGCTGTATACCGGCCGAACCATCCGAGCTGCCATGGATGAAATTTTCACCTATGGCAGGCCTGCATCCATTCAGCTGGGTATTCTAGTGGACAGAGGCCATAAAGAGTTGCCCATTCGAGCGGATTATGTAGGCAAAAATTACCCCACATCCTTGAATGAACATATCCATGTGCATGTTGAAGAGGTAGATGGAGAAGATGCAGTACTACTCATGGAATATGAGGAATGCGAATAAGTGGGCGCTCTTAAAAATAAACATTTAATTGGATTAGAGCATACCCCTGCCAAGGATATCCAAAAACTAATTGATACAGGTTTTACCTTTCGTGAAGTTTTAGATCGGCCCATCAAAAAAGTACCTTCACTCACGGGTAAAAATATTGTAAACCTCTTTTTTGAGAATTCTACCAGAACACGAATTTCTTTTGAACTTGCAGAAAAGAGACTTTCAGCTGATGTAACCAATTTTTCTGCCAGCGCATCCAGTGTGAGTAAGGGGGAAGGGCTCAAAGATACAGTGCAGAATATCCATGCTATGAAAATGGACTGTGCCGTTATGCGCCACCCCGTACCGGGGTCATGCTTGCAATTGAGTAAATTTGTAGATGCCGTTGTCATAAACGCTGGTGATGGAACTCATGAGCACCCCACCCAGGCTTTACTGGATATGATGAGCATAAAAGAAAAATTTGGCAAATTAAAAGGGCTCAAAATTGCCATTGTGGGGGATATAATCCATAGCCGTGTGGCACTATCCAATATTTATGGATTGCAAAAGATGGGGGCAAAGGTAACTCTGTGCGGACCACCCCATTTAATTCCACGGGGAATTCATGAGTTGGGTGTGTCGGTGAATACAGATATTGATGAGGTCATTGAATGGGCAGATGCTCTGAATGTGCTTCGAATCCAGAGAGAAAGAATGGGAGTGGGCATTATTCCTTCTGTGCGCGAGTACAGGGATTTCTTCGGCATAACGCAGGAAAGATTGGATACCCATAAAAAAGAGATTGTCATCATGCATCCGGGACCTATGAACAGAGGGGTGGAAATTGACAGCTCAGTGGCCGATGGTGACCAGGCCATAATATTGGAT
Organism: Fidelibacterota bacterium; assembly: GCA_012964845.1. Lineage (GTDB taxonomy): Bacteria > Fidelibacterota > Marinisomatia > SCGC-AAA003-L08 > D37C17 > D37C17. The sequence goes on along the minus strand of DTTG01000027.1, from coordinate 8,728 downwards.
CAGGTTTTAAATGGAGTAGCCATCCGCATGAGTATTTTATATTTGTTGTTGGGACCGGATGAAGGAGAAAAAAGTTAATGGGAAAATCAATTAATCTAATCATCCTTGAAGGCGGTACTATTTATGACCCTTATAAGAATAAAAAGAAAGCAGGCTCTATATTAATAGAAGATGGTGTTGTAAAAGAGGTTGGGAAAGTAACAACCCCTGATAATGCGCGAAAAATTGATTGTGCCGGAAAATTAATTGTCCCTGGATTGATAGATATTCATGCCCATTTCAGGGAACCCGGGCGAGAGGATAAAGAAACCTTGGCAACGGGTGCGCGGGCAGCAATCTCCGGTGGGTTTACACGGGTATGCGTAATGCCCAATACCCATCCGCCATTAGATTCACCAGAAGCCATTCGTTTTATTATAGAAAAGTCTGCAGATTTGCCGGTAAAGATTTATCCAATCGGCGCCATAACATTTGGGCAAAAGGGATTGGAGCTTACTGAATTTGGTGAAATGGTGAAAGCCGGTGCCGTTGCCATTTCTGATGATGGTTTACCGGTGCAAAATGGACAAGTTTTAAGAAATGCATTGGAATATGCCCAGAAATATGATGTCCCTGTTATTAACCATGCAGAGGATATTCACCTGAGAAATGATGGTGTCATGAATGAAAGCAGCCTTTCAACCCGATTGGGACTTCCTGGAAATCCTGATATTTCTGAATCGGTAATGGTTCACCGGGACTTGGAGATTGCAGATTATACTGGAGGGAGAATTCATATACCCCATGTATCCACCAAGCGTTCTGTTGACCTTATCCGGAAGTATAAAAAAATGGGTGTAAACGCAACTGCAGAGGTCACTCCTCATCATATCGGCTTAACCGAAAATAAATTGACTGAGTATGATACCTACGCAAAAGTAGCACCCCCTCTAAGGTCTGAATTGGATAGGAAAGCATTAATTAAGGGTTTGTTGGATGGTACTATTAATTGTATTGCTACCGATCATGCACCACATACCATTGAAGAAAAAGAAATGGATTTCATTCATTCTCCCTGTGGCATGATTGGTTTGGAGTCCGCCTTTGGTTTAAGCCATACCGTACTTACTGAAGCTGGTGCATCAACGGAAAAGGTTGTTCAGTGGTTTACAAAGGGTCCCGCCGCTATTATGGGATGGGATATGGTTCCTTTTCAGATTGGAGAAGAGGCAGAGATTGTAATTATCGATCCCAAAAAGCAGTGGAAATTTACTGAATCGGATATTCAATCCAGATCGAAAAACAGTCCCATGGTAGGTATGAAATTTACTGGAAGGATTATTGGAACAATTTCCGGTAAAAATACCTATGGAAAACTCTTAGATTAATTCTTGACAAAGTCAAATAATTCCTCCTAATTTTGTAGGCTATAATTGCCAGCATAATTAAACATTTCATATTTAAGGATAATTAATGGAAACCAGATCAATACGTGCAAATGAAATAAGCCGCGAATGGTTTATTGTTGATGCAGAAGGACAGACTTTAGGAAGGCTTGCAAGTGAAATTGCTCAAATAATCAGAGGGAAAAAGAAACCCTTTTTCACACCTCACATGGATATGGGCGATTTTGTTGTTGTTGTTAATGCGGAAAAAGTAAAGGTAACGGGAAACAAAGAAAAGGATAAAACCTATTTTCGTCATTCTGGTTATCCGGGCGGTGTTACCCAAATTAGTTTGCGGAAAGTTCGTCAGGATTATCCTGAACGGATAATTACGAATGCCGTCAAAGGAATGTTACCTCATAATAGATTGGGAAGGCAGTTGTTAACTCATCTGAAAGTATATTCTGGCACAGACCATCCACATTCTGCCCAGTTACCCAAAACAATTACATTTAATTAATTAAAGGAAAATAATGCCAAAAAAGAGTGATAGTTGGTCAGCAATCGGAAGGCGTAAGTCATCAGTTGCCCGTGTACACATGTCAATTGGAAAAGGTGCATTTATTGTGAATAAACGCCCAATCGAGAATTATTTTGGAAGAGACACATTAAAGATGGTGATGGGTCAACCCCTTGAATTATTGCAGTTAACCGGTAAATATGATATTTCGGCTAAAGTTAATGGTGGTGGCCTTTCAGGTCAAGCAGGTGCAATCCGTTTGGGAATTGCCCGGTGCATCGAAAAAATTAACCCCGATAATAGGCTGTCATTGAAACAGGCAGGAATGTTAACTCGTGATAGCAGAGAAGTTGAACGGAAGAAATATGGTCAACCTGGTGCAAGAAAAAAATTCCAATTCTCGAAAAGATAAAGAAAATAATAAAGGATTTATGAATCAATTAACTGTAGAAGAATTAATAAAAGCTGGTGCTCATTTCGGGCATCCAACACACCGTTGGAATCCTAATTATAAGGGTTATATCACCATGAAGAAAAATGGTGTGTATATCATTGATATGGAACAGACCAGTCAATGTATGGTGAAAGCTGCAAAAGAAATAACCCGAATTGTTCGTGAAGGCGGAAATGTTCTTTTTGTAGGTACAAAAAAACAGGCAAAAGATGCCGTTCAGCAGGCAGCAGACAGATGCAGTATGTATTATATTGTGGAACGTTGGCTGGGTGGTACCTTAACAAATTATGGTACCATTAAAAAAAGTATTAAAAGATTATTGGTTCTGGAAAAGGAATCATCTGAAATCTACACCAACCTTACTAAAAAAGAGTTGAGTATGCTGGAAAGAGAACGGATAAAATTGGCTGATCTCCATAGAGGTATTAAAGATATGAAGCATTTGCCTAAAGCTCTATTCTTTGTAGATGGTATCCATGAAAAAATTGCTATATCTGAAGCTATTAATCTTGGTATCCCAACCTTTGGTATTGTAGATAGTAATACGGATCCTCGGAATATTGATTTTCCAATACCTGCAAATGATGATTCCATGAAAACAATTGGATTAATCGTAAACTATATTGCAGATACCATTATAGAAGCAACTGGCGGAACAGCTCAAATGGATGAAGCTGTTGATACTGCACAGGTTTCTGAAACTAGTGAAAAAATAACAGAAGAAAGTCCAGCCGAAGAGAATGCTGAACCTGAATCTGAAGGTGAGCCTGAAGTGACAGAAGAATCAGACCAGGCAGAAGAAGAAATAATTGAAGAAGTTCAAGAAGAAAATCAGGAGTAATTGAAACACATGTCAACAATATCTGCATCTGCAGTAAAAGAATTAAGAGAAATGTCCGGAGCCGGAATGATGGACTGCAAGAAAGCCCTTACCGAAGCATCTGGAAATTTAGAGGATGCCATTGATATTCTACGTAAAACCGGAATTGCAAAAGCACGAAAAAAATCCGGGCGGTCAGCCAAAGAAGGTCTTGTATTCCCATATATCCATCCCGGATCAAAATTAGGGGTACTGCTTGAAATTAACTGTGAAACAGACTTTGTAGCAAATACAGATGATTTTAAGGATTTGTGTAAAGATATTTCAATGCATATTGCAGCCTCCGCACCTATGGCAGTTACCAGAGAAGAAATTCCATCAGATATTTTGGACAGGGAAAAGGCAATATATGCTGATCAAGCACGTCAAAGTGGAAAGCCTGAAAATATCATCGAAAAAATGACTGAAGGTCGAATAAACAAATTTTATCAGGAAAATGTATTACTTGAACAGACTTTTGTGAAAGACCCTGATAAAACAGTAAGTGATCTTATTACTGGCACCGTAGCTAAATTAGGCGAGAATATAATCGTCTCCAGATTTTCACGCTTTCAGCTTGGTGAAAAGTCCAGTAATTCAGTTCCAGCCGAAAATTAAATTTCATTCATAAATTGCCGAATTCATCTTTTAACCGCATTTTAGTAAAACTCAGCGGGGAAATACTTGCCGGAAAAAAAGGGTTTGGCATCGATCCCGAAATTACCCAAGATCTAGCTTTAAAAATTAAAGAAGTTGCGGAAAAGGGAATTCAAGTTGGCATTGTAATTGGCGGAGGTAATATTTTCAGGGGTATCTCGTCTGATTCTAAAGGATTAGACCGTGTTCCCGGTGATTACATTGGAATGATGGCAACTATTATGAATTCAGTTGCTTTGCAATCTGCCCTGGAAAGACTTGGGTGTGATACCAGAGTCATGTCTGCGTTATCCATTACTCAATTAGCCGAACCTTACATCCGTAGAAGGGGTATCCGTCATTTAGAAAAAGGCAGAATTGTAATTTTCGCTGGTGGCACAGGAAATCCTTATTTCAGTACGGATACAGCTGCAGCCTTGCGAGCCATTGAAATTAATGCAGATATAATTATCAAAGGCACTAAAGTGGATGGTGTTTATTCTGCAGACCCTGAAATTGACCCCGATGCAACCAAATATGATACGCTTACTTTCAAGGAAGTAATTGAGAAAGAACTAAGGGTCATGGATCTCACAGCTGTTACGCTCTGTAAAGAAAATAATCTCCCAATCATCGTATTTGATATAAAAAGTAAAAATGGATTAGTTGATATCGTCAATTCAGTACCAATTGGTACTACTGTATCCTAAATAGGAGAAATCTAATTATGATAAATGAATTATTTGTAGATGTAAAAGATAGAATGAATAAGGCTGTAGAACACTATCGGCATGAGGTGTCCACTATTCGGACTGGGCGCGCTTCTGCCAATATTTTAGATGTGGTTAAGGTTGATTATTACGGTACACCAACTCCCCTGAATAATATCGCACACGTAACAGTACCAGAAGGTCAATTAATTGTTATTCAGCCATTTGATCCCAGTAGTTTAGAATTTATTGAAAAGGCAATAATGAGTTCTGATGTTGGACTTACGCCGAATAATGATGGCAGTGTAATACGGTTAAATATTCCCACCCTAACTGAAGAGAGACGAAAAGATCTTGTAAAAGTTGTTCATAAAATTATTGAAGAGGGCAGGGTGGCCGTTCGAAATATTCGTAGGGATGCAAACGATCTATTAAAAAAGAGTGAAAAAGACAATGATCTTTCTGAGGATAATTTGAGGCGTGCTACAGATAATATTCAGGAAATGACGGATGAGCATATTAAGAATTTAAATCAAATTCAGGAAGCAAAAGAGAAAGACATCTTGGATTAATTTTACCCAGTAATTATTGAAAGCCCTTCAATTTATTGTGGGGCTTTTTTATTTAGGGTCAGTCTAAATAACTTTCTATTTCTGCCTTAGCAGAAATAAGTTCATTTTTGTCCAAGTGTAAAATATTTGCGATTTTCTTCACTGTATGATGTTCTAAATAATGGAGTTCACCATCCGCATATGCTACTTCAAATACACAGCTGATAAAATCGAGTTTATCATCATGGGAGAAATTTTGATTTAGTTGAGTGCCAAATTGAAATAATCCGGTAGAGTTCTTCCATTCTTCATGAGCATTTTGCATGAGTGATTTCACAGAAGACTCATCAATAGAAAAAAATTCTTTAAGAATTTCAGCAATAGTTATTAATTCCTGCTCTTCTAAAATTTCATCTGCATCTGCTACTGAAAGTAAAATACAGGCTGCTGCCAATTGTGTTTGAGTAGAATCGGTTGTTTTATTCATGGGTGAATTTAAATAAGGTCTAAAATAGTATTCATGATAAAATAAGTATTTATTTAAAGCGTAATTGACTACTAATGTGTGTTCTATTAAATAGTTATGTTTTTAATTATTATTAATCTTCAATTAATTCAGTGCTGTCCAAAACGAATTTGAAAGAGCATAATTATTTAGTTGTCCTTAAGGGATTAGGATTTTTTTCCACATTTCTAAAAACAGACCGCCTAACACTTACCCCGTCATTTATGTAGGGGTTAAAAAGTATCAACCCAAAGGGGCTTTATCCCCAGACTGACACTGAAGTTTTATTTTGGACTAAAGCCCAGTATTT
>DTTG01000027.1:0-2809 GCA_012964845.1 Fidelibacterota bacterium | reverse complement strand
AAGAGTTAATCCCCGCCATAAATGATATTGTAAATATCCATTGTAAAACAATCGTTTTGGATAGATGTGAATTAAAATATCGGAGTATGTTTTATTTTCAATTCAATTCTACTCTATCCGTAAATTTGCCCATCTATCCTCCAAGAAAAATAGCATAATGAAAATTATAAAAGTATTTCCAGATAGTTTAGGCGAAACCATTGGAATTCAACCGGGAGACCGATTATTGAAAATCAATGGGAAACGCGTACAGGACGAAATTGATTATCAATTCCGCATGACGGAAGAGGTACTTACATTAGATTTTGAAATTTCCGGTCGTTTGGAAAAAGTAGAAATCGAAAAGGAGTATGATGATGATTTAGGGGTTGAGTTTGAAGAAATGAAAATCCGCAGTTGTGCCAATGACTGTGTTTTCTGTTTTGTGGATCAAAATCCACCCGAAATGCGCAAGGGAATGTATTTTCGAGATGGGGATTATCGAATGTCTTATCTTCATGGACATTATATTACCATGACCAATATGGGACAGAATGAATTAACTCGTATTGTTGAACAGCGTTTATCTCCCCTTTATATTTCAGTACATGTGACAGATATTCAGCAAAGGCAAAAGCTGTTTCTGTATAAAAAGGATGACGGGCTGCTTGAAAAATTAAAATTTCTCACCAGTAATGGAATTGAACTGCATACGCAGATTGTCTTAATGCCGGAATTAAACGATGGTGAATACCTGATTAAAACGTTGGAAGATTTATACCAATTTCATCCCATTTTGAAATCCTGCACCATTGTACCAGTTGGGCTTACGGGACATAGAAAGGGATTAATGGAAATTAAATCTGTTAATACACAATATGCTAAAAATTTGTTAAATGAAGTTCCTCAAATGAGAAATCAATTTCCAGGTGGGAATTCTCCCTTCGTACTCTACTCTGATGAATGGTTCATTTTGGCTGAGCAACCTTTCCCCCCACTTTCTGATTACGGTGGATTAGATTTGGCTGAAAATGGGGTTGGGCAGGTTAGGCAATTCCTGACCTTGTTTGAAGAAGAATCTGCTAATTTTCCCACCGAATTAGCTGTAGAAACCAATATCACCCTGGCAACAGGAACATTGATTTATGAGACCTTCCAAAAAGATGTTCTTCCCATTTTGAATCAGATTGAAAATCTGAATGTAAGCCTTTTACCTATTGTTAATAATTTTTACGGTACATCTGTAACTGTTACAGGACTATTAACTGGTACGGATATAATTACCCAATTAGCTTCTGAAAATTTGGGTGACGCCGTATGGATGAGTCATAGAATTTTAAATGATGAAGGCACATTAACCCTGGATAATTTGACCTTGGACGATATTTCAAATGCCATTGATTGCCCATTACAATTGAGTAATGATAGTTTCTTGAAACTTTTAAATAATTTAACTCATGCCTAATCCAACCATTGCAATTTTAGGAAAGCCCAATGTAGGGAAATCCACATTGTTTAATCGGCTGGTAGGAAGTGGACATTCAATTGTATCCGCTGAAGAAGGCGTTACCCGGGATCGGATTTATGGGAGATTTGACTGGTGCGGAAGAGAATTTAATCTCATTGATACCGGTGGGTATATTCCTTCATCAGAAGATATCATTGAAAACCAGGTTAGACTGCAGGCGGAAATTGCAGTAAATGAAGCTGATATGGTTATTTTATTGGTTGATGGACGCTCACCAATAACAACATCGGATCAATATTTAGCAGAACAAATACAAAAATCTGAAAAACCATATATTTTGGCAGTAAATAAAATTGATGAACTGAAAATGGAAGAGTCTGCATTTGACTTTTATGAATTGGGATTGGGAGAATTTTATACCTTGTCTGCTCAAAATAATCGCAGAGTAGGAGATATGCTGGATGGGGTTATGGCAAAACTACCTGAGAAAGATTTTAAGGATGAACATGTAAAAGATTGCGTTAATTTGGCTATAGTTGGAATGCCAAATGTGGGCAAGAGTTCCCTCATGAATGGACTGCTCCAGGAGGAGAAGTCCATTGTCACGCCAATTGCAGGAACAACCCGGGATTCAATCGATTCGTTCCTCCGCTATAATAAGCAGGATTTTCGTCTTATTGACACTGCTGGGCTAAGAAAAAAATCAAAAATAACCGGTGATATTGAATTTTACAGCACAGTCCGTACCTTTAGGGTTATACAGGATTGCGATTTAGCAGCAGTTCTCATTGATGGTGATAAGGGTTTTGATAACCAGGACAAAGATATCATTCGCCATGTCATAGATTCTGGAAAAGGACTGGTCATTGTTGTAAATAAATGGGATTTACTGGAAAAGGATACCCATACTCAAAAGGAATATCGCCTTGATATTATTGGACAGTATCCCATGTTGGCATATTATCCCATATTATTTATTTCGGTTGCCCATAATTTGCGCACTCGGGAAGTATTAAAAACCTCCCTGGAAGTATTTAAAGAACGTCAACGGAAACTAAAAACCTCCGATGTAAACGATTTTATCAAGAAGGCCATGGCATATCACTCTCCTCCAATATTAAAAGGTAAAAATATTACTATAAAATATGGAGCTCAAGTGCACCATTCACCTCCCATATTTGCTTTATTCTCCAATCACCCCAATGATATTCCCGTACAGTATAAACGCTATTTGGAAAACAGCCTCCGTGATAATTTTGGTTTTAATGGTGTCCCTATTAAAATATCATTTCGGGAAAATAAGTGAATAAGACCATACTGGCCAGTTCCCAAATTTAATATATAAATATCATATCCACCAAC
>DTTG01000026.1 GCA_012964845.1 Fidelibacterota bacterium | reverse complement strand
TATTTTTTTCAATTTAATAATTTCTACAATCTATTTTTAATAATAATATTACATCCGTGGTTAATTGATGGTCTTATCTATTAATTGCTGTAAACAGGAATTCTATCAATTATTTGTAATGCAATAATGGCTGGAAATAATTAAGGAAAAATTAAATAGAATAAATGGAATATTTTGATAATAAAAACTACGAATTCAATACTGAAAGTAAGGATGGGGTTTATATCATTCATGGTTTTACCAATACTACCTACGAAACCAGAGATTTAGCCAAATATCTGGGTGGACAGGGTTTTTATACCAAAGCCATCAATCTTCCTGGTCATGGAACCACTCCTGAAGATTGTAACCGAACAAAGTTCACAGATTGGATAGAATTTACGGAACAGGGTGTTGCAGAAATGTCATCTCGATGTGACAATGTATTTGTAATTGGGATTAGTATGGGAAGTGATCTGGCTTTGCATCTCAGTTCGGTTTTCCCTTTAAATGCTGCAGTATTCGCATCCACCGTTTTAGAATTTAAAGACTTCATAGGTCCTCGGGTTTTGACCCCCATATTTCATCGAATCGTTCCATTTAGAGATAAACGGAAATCCTACCCCAAAGCTGTAAGAAATAATTATGATTATTTAGGATATAAGGTGTGGCCAATGTCGGCTGTGAATGAAATGCGTAAACTTACCAATTTAGTTAAGAAAGAACTTCCTGCTGTGAAATGTCCCGCTTTAATTATACATTCTACAAAAGACATCTTATCCCTTCAGTCAAATATTTCTTTAGTATATGATAATATTTCATCAGAAATTAAAGAAAAATTTATAGTCCATCAGGCAAATCATAACTTATTTATCAATAATCCAGATCAGGAACAAATATTCCAAAAAATTAATTCCTTCTTCAATCAGTTTCAGAGGAATTAAAACCGATTTCTTTTTTCTCATGCATATTCTAATTCTTGGTGCAGGTGTTATTGGTGTAACCACCGCTTATGAACTTCTTAAAGCCGGTCACAAAGTTACAGTAATTGACCGCCAGCCCGAACCTGCCCTGGAGACCAGTTTTGGCAATGCAGGACTCATTGCCCCGGGGCATTCTTATGCCTGGACCACTCCCAAATTGCCCGGTAATTTATTTAATTCTCTTTATGATAAGAAGAGGGCATTCCGGTTTAAATTTCAATGGGACCCAGTTATGTGGTATTGGGGAATTCAATTTATCCGCCAGTGTACTCAAAAAAGAATGGCAGAAAATACGCTAAGAAAGCACAGGATCAGCAGCTATTCGCAGCAATGTTTTCATCAATTAATAGATGAGACAAATATAAAATATCATGAAAACAAAAAAGGGCTTATTTATTTTTTCCGCAGCAAAGCATCGTTTTTGGAAGGAAAACAAAAACTGGCTATGTTAAAACCTGTTATGAATAATCTCCAAATATTAAACCGTGAGGAACTATTAATAAAAGAACCCGCTTTGTCTGGAGCTCAATCAAAATTATTTGGAGGAATTTACTGCCCTTCGGATGAATCAGGAAGCTGTAGAGATTTTACCCTTTCCATGGTTGATATTTGTAAGAAAAAAGGTGCAACGTTTCAATTTAATACTACCATTCAAAATATTGAAAATGATAAACGCAATATTAAAAAGATTATCACTGATAAGGGCGGATTTCAAGGTGATAAATATGTATTAGCCTGTGCAGCCTACAGCCCCATTATTGCAAAAATGGCGGGCGATTATCTGCCTATTTATCCCGTAAAAGGATATTCTATAACCGTTCCAATTATCAACCATGGAAAGGTGCCAATCCATAGTGGAATTGACGAAGACAATATGATGGCATTTTCCCTCATGGGTGATTTTCTCAGGTTTACTTCAGTTGCTGAAATATCCGGTTATGATACAAGCCATAAACCCTCAGATTTTACCGAGATTGTAAATATAGCTGAGTCTCTTTTTTCTCAAGCATGTGATTTTTCAAAAGTGGAATATTGGGCTGGTTTGCGCCCAATGACACCAAATGGTGCACCAATTTTTGGTAGAGGTAAAATGGACAACCTCTATTTTAATACAGGTCACGGCCATTTAGGTTGGACCATGTGCACCGGATCAGCAAAAATTACAGCCAGTTTAATATCCGGACAAAAACCGGAATTGGATTTAGAAGGAATGACATTGGCAACAGCATGAATTTGAATCCGGTACAATATTTTTTAAAACGATATCATTCTTCTGAATTGAAGCCCATAGAATTGAAAAGAATGCTGAATCTTTGGTTTCCTTTTCTGGTGAACCGAATTTCAATTATTTCAATATCAGATGATTTTCACCACATGGATGTTCGCCTGAAGCATTCCTTCTGGAATCGAAATCCCAATAAATCTATCTGGGGCGGTTCTATTTCCAGCGCCATGGATCCCTTTTTTCCAATACTTCTGAAACAGATTTTATTAAGGAAGGGCATAGAGACAGATTTTTATTCCCAGGCTATTCAGGTACAATTTATAAAAATGGTAAAATCTGATGTGACCTTTCATTTTAGGATTAATGAAAATGAAATTTCTGTTGCTGAAGCAGCCTTAATTGAAAAGGGGAAATATTCAGGCTGGCATTCTGTAGAAGGTATTTCTGCCAGAGATGAAGTATGTGTAAAGGGCAAGGTTCAGGTATTTCTCCGAAAAAGAGGTTAGGAGAATGTTTTTATTTTGGTAGTTTTCAGTCCTAATTTTCTACTATGAATGACTATTTAGAAATACTATTTACACTCATACAAAATACTGTTTTTCAGGCTGGACTCTATGTCATTGGGTCATTAGTTACTGCCAAATTAGCTGATTGGATTATAACGAGCATTCTTTCCCGATTGGCTAGCCGGACAGATAGTACCATTGACGACCGCATCATTCAAATTCTCCACCGTCCTATTTATTACAGTATTCTTTTTGTGGGATTGGGCATTTCAATAACACTACTACAACTTCCAGATATTATTACATTTGTTTTTATTGGAATTTTTAAATCCATGGCTATTTTAATATGGTCCCTTGCTCTTTTTCAAGCATTTATGCATTTTATTAATTGGTATAGTCAACAAAGCAAAGGTAAAAGCATCCTTCAGACCCATACCCTGCCTTTATTTGATAATGTAGGAAAAGTAATCATTTTTATGGTTGCTGTATACTTCATATTTATCAGTTGGGGTTTTAATGTCACTGGTTGGCTTGCCTCTACCACAATCGTTGCAATGGTTGTAGCTTTAGCCGCAAAAGATACGGTTGCCAACCTTTTTGCTGGTTTTTTTATTATGGCAGATACACCTTATAAGCTAGGGGATTATATAAATTTGGATGGGGGTGAACGGGGTTATGTTAAACATATTGGTCTGCGGAGTACGCGTATTATGACCAGGGATGATATTGAAATTACCCTGCCCAATTCACTCATTGCCAATTCTAAAATTATAAATGAAAGTGGTGGACCAAAAGAAAAGGAGCGGGTCCGCATAACCTTAAGCGTTGCCTATGGATCTGATATTGATCAGGTTCGATCTACCCTGATGGAGATTTCTCAAAATAATGAAAATGTATGTAAAAACCCTGAACCTCGTATGCGGTTTCGGAATTTTGGAGATTCAGGTATCTCTCTTCAACTGCTTTTCTGGATAGAAAAACCAGAGGATCG
>DTTG01000025.1 GCA_012964845.1 Fidelibacterota bacterium | reverse complement strand
TAAGGGATTATTAAAATATATGAGTCAAATTCGTAATATTCATGCAAGGCAAATACTGGATTCACGTGGGAATCCAACTCTGGAAGTCGACATTTATCTCAGTGATAATAGTTTTGGCAGAGCAGCAGTACCCAGTGGCGCCTCAACTGGAGAGCATGAGGCAGTAGAACTTCGGGATAATAATACAGCCTATTGTGGCAAATCTGTCAACCAAGCTGTTGAAAATGTAAATCAGATAATTGCTGGAAAACTGGTTGGAATGGATGCATTCGATATTACATCAATAGATGCTACAATGCTTGCTTTAGATGGCACTGAGAATAAAGCTCGGCTAGGAGCAAATGCCATATTAGGAGTTTCAATGGCCACTGTTCACGCTGCCGCCGTTTCTAGTGGTGAGAATTTATTTGAGTATCTACATGAGGGGGATGTTTATATCCTCCCAACTCCAATGATGAATATTCTTAATGGCGGCAGTCATGCGGACAATAATGTAGATATCCAGGAATTTATGATTTTTCCTGTTGGGGCATCCTCTTTTTCAGAGGCATTACAAATGGGTGCTGAAATTTTTCATCAATTGAAATCTGTATTGAAAAAACGGGGATTGAATACAAATGTTGGGGATGAAGGCGGATTTGCACCAGACTTGAAATCCAACAATGAAGCAATTGAATTATTGATGGAAGCTGTGGAAAAAACAGGTTATAAAAATGGAACAGAAGTTGCCATTGCATTGGATGTTGCATCCAGTGAAATATTTAATTCAGAGACAAATAAATATGAACTGGCATCTGAAAATAGATATCTCACTTCAGAAGAAATGATTGAATATTATGTAAACCTTTGCAATCAATATCCTATCATATCTATTGAGGATGGATTAGATGAAAATGATTGGGTAGGCTGGAAGTTATTGTATGCAGCTCTGGGTGAAAAAGTCCAATTAGTGGGGGATGATTTAACAGTGACCAATCCGAAACGATTACAACGCGCTATTGATGAAAAGTCCATGAATGCAATTTTAATTAAGCTAAACCAAATTGGTACCGTAAGTGAAACTTTGCAAACTATCAAAATGGCAAAAGCTGCCGGAATGGCTTCTGTAATATCGCATCGATCTGGGGAAACCGAGGATACGACTATCGCTGATTTTGCTGTAGCTACAGGAGTAGGACAAATAAAAACTGGGTCCATTTGCCGTACAGACAGGGTAGCAAAATATAATCAATTATTAAGAATTGAAGAAAAATTGAATGGAAAATGCCGGTATGCTGGGAGAACATTGTTGGGATGTTAAGAAAAAAGAATTATAGAAAAAAAACCATTTTTCAAAACCGAATAATGATTTTCCCTCTTATTTTCGTTATTGGAGGATTATTTTTAATTTCTAATGATATGGGGATAGTCAAATGGTACCAACTACGAAAAGAACGGAATCGAATTCAAGCAGAAATTGATCAATTTATACAGCAAGAAGCGGAATTCACCGATGAATTAAATCGGCTCACAAATGATGTGGAATACATCAAAAAGATCGCACAGGGAAAATTCCACATGGTAAAGCCCGGCGAAAAAGTATTTCGTGTAATTGATAGAAGAAAAATAGATTAGGAGGTGTATATTATGTAACTTTCTTAACAATATTTTTTAGTTTGTCCCTAACAAAATGAAAGAAATCTGCTTATTAATTGTCCTCACACATTTAGCATTTCCTGCCTTTGAAAATGCCTTCAAGTTTCAATACCTTGGCTCTAACCTGCCCAATATTCAAGATTCGGTTCAAATTTCTCAAAATAAAAAATCAGTCTCACTGATTCTTCCCTTCGGTCAACCATATCTAAAACTGGCTTCACTAAATTATTCCCATCCATTTTCCTATGGAACCTATGAAATATATATGGTGACTACCGGGGACAAACTTTACCAGGAAATTATGTTGGAAAACAAATTTGAATTTCCACTGCATCCCCATTATAAATTGGCTGGTTTGCTGAATACTTATTTAATTTCCATAGAAAACTACTCTAGCCACCACTCCCTTTCGGCAGGACTTCGCCTCAAATATTCTAACTCAGATCATCTCTCTTATTTTATTGAATATAAAAATGGTTATTTTCTAACACAATCAAGTTTGAGCAAGGATATCCCTGAATTGATTCACATTTCAGTTTTCCATGGAAACAAACGTAATCGATTTGTATATTCTTTAGTAAAGGACCTGTTGTATCCTCTGGATTATCAAATTTTTTGGAAAAATACCCTACATCCTAACTTGGCAATCAATTTTGGTATTATCAGTAGCAGTAAGGAATTAATGGTAGGCTGTGATTTTTTTATCGGAAATATTTCACCTCAAATATTTATTCTCCATCACTCTAATCTTGGAATCACTTATGGTTTTAAAATCATCTTTTAAATTTTTCTGGCTAATTTTTTTAAGTCTGCCCTTTTCACAGGAAAATATCTGGGAAAATGCAGAAGATTTTATTCAAAGTTATTTTGAACCAGAAGAATTTTATTCTGCTGATTATGTCCAACGAATTCGAATAATTCCCAATGGAAATAATGAGAATTGGCAACAGAAAATTCGGTTGGAAAATGATAGGTTTAAGATGGGTTGGAGGATTGATAAATCTTCTTATGCAGAGTTTATTCAAAATAGAAAAGGGTATTTGTCCGTTCAGGCCAATGACTACAATATTATTATTGGTAATGCTCGTATTCAAACTGGAAATTCTCTTTTATTTGGCAGCGATTACAACAGCATTAAATCCTCCGGGAATCTATTATCACCTGGAAAAATAAGATGGAAAATTTCACCTTATTTAGGATCTGAAACCAGTTCAAACCCTGGAGGTGTTTTTATTTTGAAAAAAACTTCTGGGACAAATTATTACATGGGAGTAGAAAAATCAGCCTTTTCATCAGGAATATATATGTCAGGTGAAAAATTGGACGGCATGCTGGTGGGCGTTTTACCAAAAGAGGGTTCTTTAGCTCTTTCGCTCTCCTATCATTTAAAAAATAATTTTGTTCATTTTTCAGGTGAAACTGCCATAAAATATAATGAGGTTGCTCAATATTTTCAACTTTTCTCCAATAGTAAAGATATCATTTGGCTGGGTCAATTTCGTCTGCTGCCCAATAACTGGGAAACGGTTTCCGGACGTCCTGCCACCGGATTTGGGAAAACATCAAATGAAAAGGGGATTTTGATATCAGTCCGAAAAACAATGAATAAATTCACCATATATGGATGGGCAGATATGTATTGGGAGGTACAGAATGAATTCTCATTTCCAGTTAGATCAGGAGATGATTTTTTAACTGGTTTTCTATATAGGAAAAAGGGGGCTGTAACTCTTGAATTGAAAGCCCGGAGAAAAACAATTGTCGAACTTTTTAATAATAACAGCATTTACAATCTTCAAAAGAACATAAAATATTATTATACCTTCACTATGAAAAAAATGATAGTATTAAAATGGAAATCTATTCAACTAAAACCAGGCAATCAAACAGGTGAGCTTATTCAGCTACAATCTTTAAAGTATCAAAAGGGAAAATGGTCTGGAGTAGTGGGTGCAGTTTATTTTAATACGGACAATTGGGATTCCCGTCTCTATCTAATTGAGCCAGGATTAAAAGGCGAATTTAGAATTCAACCCTATTTTTTGGAGGGAATATCAATTTATTCAAAAGTAAATTGGAAAATAAATGACTCAAACTCCCTTTCATTTCGATATTCAACACAAAGGAAAAAAGAAATTTCAGAGAAATGGAAACCTGAAATGGGACTCCAGTTGGATATTGTTTTCTGAATTTTAAATAGGGTAAATTTTATAGGATGAATCAATACCGTTTTAAATTAATAACAGCATTTATTTTCTGCACATTGCTATTTAATTTGCTGAATGGACAGGCAGAATTAATTTCAAAAACCAAATTATACGATATAAATGGCACCAAGTATATTTCTGCTGTGGAATATGCCAAAACACAAAATATTCGTACAATATTTTATGATGATAAGGAAAAATTAGAACTCCGCTTTCAAAATGTAAAGTTGGTATTATCACCACATTCTTCCTTCATTCGGGTAAATGATGAAACCTATCACATGTATGTACCCGTTATTTATGATGGGAATGATTTTTATATTCCAGTCACCCCATTTCTTGATATATTAAATAAATCTGGACTGCCCATTGCCCTTGTTGATTCCTCCGAAAAGTTTATTTTGACAACTGCACCGCTTTACAATGTAAATGGTCTATCGGTGAAAAATAAGGTCAATGGAACAATCATCGAAATTAACACCTCCAAGCGCTTTACTAAAGATGTGTTAGCAGCTTCAATTACACGCGGAGGATGGCTAAACCTCACAATTGCCGGTGCATTGGTTGACTCTCTTAATATGGCTGAATCAATAATGATTAAACCTGTTGTGAGAGTCCGTACTATCCAATCGGAAGAATCTGCACAGATTTCATTCCTGTTAAAATCCAAAGTTGATGATTTTGAAATTGAAACAGATGATAGTCATATTTCGATTTTTCTCAGAACTAAAATGGCAGAAAATGCAGATAAAATTAAAGAAATGCGCAGACGCTGGCTTTTGGATACAATTGTTATTGATGCAGGTCATGGCGGCAAAGATGCTGGAGCTGTTGGACGCGGGGGTTTGCAGGAAAAAACCGTTACCTTAGACATTGCCAAAAAACTAGGAAAGCTTATACAGGCGAATATGGGCATAAAAGTGATTTATACTCGAGATGAAGACGTCTTTATTCCCCTCTGGAAACGAACAAAAATTGCCAATGATTCTGGGGGTATGATTTTTATTTCTATTCATGCCAATTCGGTTCCTGGTAGCCCTAGTGTAAGAGGGTTTGAGACATTTCTGCTTCGGCCGGGTAAAACCAAAGATGCCATTGAAGTCGCCCAGCGCGAAAACGAAGTGATTGCCTTGGAAGAATTATATCATAATTATGAAAAACTTTCTAATGATAAGCTCATTATAGCAACTATGGCACAAAGTAATTTCATGAAAGAAAGTGAATTTCTTGCGGCTGAAATTCAAAGGGAGTTGGACAAAGTTCTCACTTCACCCAATAGAGGAGTCAAACAATCTGGTTTTCATGTTTTGGTTGGTGCCACTATGCCCAATGTGCTCATTGAGGCTGGGTTTCTCAGTAATAAAAATGAAAGTAAATTGTTGGGGCAGTCCCGTTATCGTCAAAAAATCGCTCAGGCTATCTTTTCCGCATTGGTTAATTTTAAAGATAAATACGAAAATCCCCTAATTGGAGACAATTAAACCCTCACCAAATTCTCCAATTGGGATATTTGATAGCGGATTAGGAGGATTAACCGTTCTCAAATCTCTGGAAAAAATACTCCCAAATGAATCGTTCCTTTACTTTGGAGATACAGCACATGTTCCCTATGGTACTAAATCTGCAGAGACTGTGATCCGCTATTCTCAACATATAATGGACTTTTTCCAAAAACATGAAACAAAAGCAGTGGTAATTGCCTGTAATACAGCTTCAGCGGTTGCCTATCAACAACTGCAACAAATCTATAAAATCCCACTTTTTGATGTGGTTACGCCATCAGTTGAATATTCTATAAATATTACCAAAAGTAAAAAAGTGGGTGTGGTGGGTACTTTCAGCACAATACAATCAAACGCCTATACCAAGATGTTCAAAAAGCTTGGCAGCGGTTGTTTTGTTAAAGAGGTACCATGTCCCCTATTTGTGCCAATTATTGAAGAAGGTTGGGCTGACACAGCTATTGCAAAAAACATTGCTGAAACATATCTAAAAGAATTCCAGGATTATAATATTGATACACTTATTTTAGGATGTACACATTATCCAATCATGGCTAATACAATCCAGGATGTTCTTTCCAACCATATTGAGTTAATTTATTCTGGTAAAACAGTTGGTATTAAATTGAAAAAATATTTAAAGAATCAAAACTGTGAAAATTCTTCCAATACATCGCAATCTGTTAAGTATTTTGTAACTGATTTCCCTCAAAAATTTGATGAATTAGGAAGTCGGTTCTTAGGTCGTCCATTAAATAATGTAACCCATATTCCCATCGTTTAATGGATTCTGTTCAGTATCTCCTCTCTATTGAAACAAGGGGAATAAAATTAGGTCTTCAGCGTACCCGTGAATTGATGGCTGCCTGTGGGAACCCCCAATCAGGACTCCCCTCAATACAGGTAGCAGGTACAAATGGCAAGGGCTCTGTATGTGCGATGTTGGCTAATATATTAAAGACCGCCGGATACAAAACCGGATTATTTACCTCTCCTCATTTGGTGAATGTTAATGAGCGTATCCGGTTAAATGGTATCCCAATTCCCAATAATGAAATTGACATATTTCTTCAAAAATATAGAGAAGCTATTGAAAAAATAGAGGCTACTTTTTTTGAAACTATTACAGCAATGGCGTTCTGGTATTTTAAGAACGAAAATGTGGACATTGCAATTTTAGAAACAGGATTGGGGGGGCGGTTAGACAGCGTGTCTGTCTGTGAACCCTTGGCAACAGTAATGACCTCCATCTCTCTTGATCATATTGAAATTTTAGGAGAAACCTTATCTGAAATTGCGTTTGAAAAAGCTGGCATATTAAAAAAGGGTGTCCCCTGTATCAGCGCAAAACAGGAAGATGAAGTAGGGGTTGTGCTTATAAAAGAGGGGCAAAGAATAAATGCTCCAATTCATTTTGTTAATGACAAATTTCCCTCCGAATTAATAGTAAATATTCCCGGCACAACCCAACATGAAAATGCTCAATTAGCTGTTTCTGCTTTGAAATATATCAATAATTTTGATATTCAAAAAATTGCCCTGAAAAATGGCTTACAATCAGTTCAATGGTTTGGTAGAAACCAACATATTCAGCACAATCCATTGGTAATATTTGATGTAGCCCATAATATTGAAAGTATACAATCCTTCCTGGAATATTATTCATCTTTAGGAATTACGGGTAAATCAGTTTTAATAATAGCCATTCAAGCTCGGAAGCATATACAACCCCTCGTTTCTACACTTCAAAAAGTATATAAACATATTATTTGCACAGAGGCCCCGGGAAGAAACCCCATGCCTGCAAAGGTTTTAGGTGAATATTTCACTAACAAAAATCAATTTGAAATAATCCCCAATACAGAAAAAGCAATTCAGTTGGGATTAGAAAAACTTAAATTACAAGATGGTATGGCAATTATTGGTTCCCATTGTCTTGGACCCGCAGTGAGCAAGGTGTTTAAAATATCCTTTGACAAATATTAAAGAGTCCTTATATTTGGCTACGCGGATAACTCCCTATTCCGCAATAAATCCAATATTAAATTTTTCTCAATTCATAATTCAATTTTAATCAAAAGGATATTATATGGATACCAGTGAACTACAAGGGTTGACGGTAAAAGAACTGCAAAAATTTGCAGGTGATCTTGGCTCAACCGATTTTTCCGGAATGCGGAAGCAGGATCTCATAAAAGAGATTCTAGGCATTCAGGCAAAGAAAAAGGGTAATATTTTTGCTTCTGGAGTGTTGGAAGTCCTGCCGGATGGCTACGGCTTTTTGCGCTCTCAAGATTATAGCTATTTACCCGGTCCCGATGATATTTATGTCTCTCATTCACAAATAAAACGATTTAAACTCCGCACAGGGCATCAAATTTCTGGGCAGGTTCGTCCACCAAAAGATAATGAAAGGTTCTTTGCGTTACTCAGAGTGGATACTGTAAATGGTGTTGCCCCGGAAAAAAATAGAAATATCGTATATTTTGATAATTTAACTCCACTTTTCCCTGAAGAACATATCAAGCTGGAAACTACGGCAAAAGAATATTCTACACGAATAATTGATTTGCTAGCTCCCATTGGAAAAGGCCAGCGTGGATTAATTGTGGCACAGCCAAAAACGGGTAAAACCATACTCATGCAGAAAATTGCCAATGCCATCACATCTAATGATCCTAAAATTCAGGTAATTCTTCTTCTTATTGATGAGCGTCCAGAAGAGGTTACAGATATGTCGAGATCTGTGGATGCTGTTGTTATTGGCTCCACTTTTGATGAACCTGCTGAGAGGCATGTACAAGTAAGCGAAATGGTTATTGAAAAAGCTAAAAGAATGGTGGAAGGCGGTGAAGATGTGGTTATTCTGTTAGACTCCCTAACTCGTTTGGCAAGAGCCTATAATACAGTAATTCCACATAGTGGAAAAATTCTTACGGGTGGTGTAGATTCAAATGCCCTTCATAAACCTAAACGGTTTTTCGGCGCTGCACGTAATGTTGAAGATGGTGGAAGCCTTACTATTATTTCAACTGCATTAATTGATACCGGTAGTCGTATGGATGAAGTAATTTTTGAAGAATTCAAAGGAACCGGTAATCAGGAACTGGTGCTTGATAGATCTCTCAGTGACCGTCGTGTGTATCCTTCTATGGATATAAAACGATCTGGAACTCGTCGTGAAGATAAGCTTATGGGACGAAAAGACCTCTCTCGAATTTGGCTCTTGCGTAAATTGTTAGATGAAATGACAAATGTAGAAGCAATGGAATTCCTCCTCGGAAAATTAGGACACACCAAAAGCAATCGTGAATTTCTCGATTCAATGAGTACCTAATTTTAATATTATGTTAACTGATAGGATAGGAAGAATTACTCCCTCTGCTACCCTTGTCATGACGGCAAAAGCTGCGGAACTTCGTGCTGCTGGAAAACCTGTGATTAATCTCAGCGTAGGAGAACCCGATTTTCCCACGCCTGAAAATATTCGTAACGCCGGTAAGCGTGCTATTGATGAGGGTCATACCCGCTATACTCCAGAGGGTGGTACTCTGGAATTGAAAAAAGCCGTTGTAAAAAAACTAAGCCGAGATAATGACTTGCATTATGACACATCACAAATTCTCATTTCCTGTGGGGGAAAACACTCACTTTACAACGCCTGTCAGGCACTTTTTCAATCTGGAGATGAAGTAATTATTTTCTCACCCTATTGGGTATCCTTTCCAGATTTTGTATCAGTAACCGGTGCAAAGCCCATATTTGTAAATACAGATCCTGCCCGGCAATTCGAGCCGGTGATGGATGATTTAAAAGCCAAAATAACCTCCCGGACGAAAGGCATTATTATTAATTCACCCTCTAATCCCACAGGTGGAGTATGGAGTGATGAGGCAGTTTTAAAAGTATTAGAAATCGCCGAGACAGCTGGTGTATGGGTTTTTTCTGATGAATGCTACGAACAGTTAACCTATGACAGAACTTATATCAGTACAGCAATGTTGGGAGAAAACACCGAAAAAGTATTAACTTTTCAGTCTTGCTCGAAAACATATGCTATGACTGGATGGCGAATTGGATACACGGCAGGGGATGAAAAAGTAATTAAGGCCATGGGAAAATTGCAGGGACAAAGTACTTCATGCCCCAGTTCAATCGCTCAGGTTGCTGCTATTGAAGCGCTTATTGGGGATCAATCTGAGGTTACAATAATGCGGAATGTTTTTAAGAAACGCAGGGATTATATTGTGACCCGCCTGAATGAAATGAATGGTGTTCATTGTGACACTCCCGGTGGTGCTTTTTATGTTTTCCCTGATTTTAGTTCATATATGGGGGATGATAGGAATATCCAGTCATCAAATGATTTGTCCATGTATTTGCTGGAACAAAAAGCCGTAGTCACAGTTGCAGGAAAGGCGTTTGGAAGCGATGGAAATGTACGTTTTTCTTACGCAGCTTCAGATGAAGACTTAGCTCGAGCAATGGATTTAGTAGAAGAAACATTAAAAGAATTAGAGTAACGAGGAGAAAGGAATAAAATGAAAAAAGGTATACATCCAGAATATCAACTAGCAATGGTACACTGTGCATGTGGAAATAATTTTGAAACACGTGCTACCGTTGGGAAAATAAATGTGGAAATTTGCAGCAACTGTCATCCCTATTTTACAGGGAAGCAGAATCTTGTAGATACTGCAGGACGAATCGAAAAATATATGGAAAAATATAATCTCACTGAGAGCGATTTAAAACAGTAGCTGAATTACATTTAAATAAAGCGGTTTCCGTTTTCCAAAGCGGAGCCGCTTTTTATTTACCATGAAAAAAAGACTATTATATCATTTACGCCTGTTAATCAGCCAGTCCTCCATTCTTGTTGGCGGTCAGGCCGTTATGGAAGGAGTTATGATGCGCGTACCTGGCGCATACGCAACAGCAGTGCGTGATCCAGAAGGTAATATCCAAATAGATAGGCATGATTTCAAATCTAAAGTTGAATTATATCCCTTTTTAAAAAAACCATTACTTCGGGGGATAATAGGATTGTTCGAATCATTGAAAATTGGATATTCAACTTTACAATGGTCCGCTGAAATCAGTATACCTGAAGAAGAAGGAAAAAAAGAGCCCAGCAAGTTTGTGGATGTATTGCTCACACTATTTTCATTTGGACTGGCTTTAGGTTTATTTTTTGTAGCTCCAATTGGGCTTACATCCTGGCTCTTTGATAAAGATCAAGATGCTTTCATATTCAACCTTATTTCCGGCTTATTTCGAGTAATATTTTTTCTTACCTATTTAGTACTTATTTCACTCATGAAAGATGTACGCCGTCTCTTCCAATATCATGGGGCAGAACATAAAACAGTTTATAATTTTGAATCGGGGAAAGAACTTAATATCTCCAATGCACAACAGTTTCCCACTCAACATCCCCGTTGCGGCACCAGCTTTCTCTTTATTATCATGATAGTGGCAATTCTATCCTTTGCAATTTTAGATTCAGTGGTTCTGTTTTATGTTGATGAATTAAAAATATGGATGCGCCTCATCTTCCATATCCCTTTTATACCAATTGTAGCTGGGCTGGGATATGAAGTGCTAAAATTAACCGCAAAACATCGTAGTAATATTTTTTTTCGAACATTGGCACAGCCAGGTTTATGGCTGCAAAATATAACCACTAAACAACCTGATGATGAACAAGTTGAAGTTGCACTGAAAGCATTAAAGGAAGCCTTTGGGGATAAACTCCCTCAATATTCCAAGGGTGAAACCTATGTTGCAGAGGCTATCGGATGATTGATAAGCTCCATACCATAATAACCCGTTATGATGAATTGGCAGACCTTATGAGTCAACCTGGTGCCATGCAGGATATGAAAGCCTTCACTAAATTGGCACGAGAACATAGTGGTCTTACTGAATTGGTTGAGCATTCAAAAAAATATATCTACACCTACGAACAACTCCAGGAAGATGAAGAAATTCTCAATGGTGACGATCCTGAATTGAAAGAATTGGTGAAAGATGAAATTGGTCCTTTGAAAGAAGACATTGCCAAACAGGAAGAAAAGCTGAAAGTGCTGCTTATTCCCAAAGATCCAAATGATAATAAAAATACTATTCTTGAAATAAGATCAGGAACGGGGGGAGATGAAGCGGCGTTATTTGCTGGAAATCTGTACCGCATGTACCTTCGCTATGCTGAGCGGAAAAACTGGAAATCAGAGGTTATGACTTTGCACGAAAATGAAGGTGGCGGAGTTAAAGAAGTAATCGTAACCATAATTGGTAACGGTGCCTATGGACTTCTAAAATTTGAATCGGGTGTTCACCGAGTACAAAGAATTCCTGAAACTGAATCAAGCGGCAGAGTGCATACAAGTGCAGCCACCGTTGCAGTACTACCTGAAGCGGAAGATGTGGATGTAGAAGTAAACGAATCTGACCTTAAAATTGATACTTACCGGGCTTCTGGTGCAGGTGGACAGCATGTAAATAAAACTGAGTCTGCAATTCGTATTACTCATAACCCCACCGGGCTGGTTGTAACCTGCCAAGATGAAACATCGCAACATAAAAACCGTGATAAGGCAATGAAGGTACTCCGCTCTCGGCTCTATGAAGTAGAAATGGAAAAACAGCATAAGGAACGAGCAGATGCACGGAAATCCATGGTTTCCACTGGTGACAGGAGTGCCAAAATTCGCACCTATAATTTTCCCCAAGGTCGTGTAACAGACCACAGAATTAATCTCACCCTTTATAAACTCAACGAAATTATGGATGGTGACCTTTCTGAGACCATTGAAGCCCTGCAATTAGAAGATCAGAAGGCTGCCATGGAGGCAGTGTGAGGTTAGCTGTTGGCTATTAACTTTTAGTTGGTAGGGGTACGATATATCGTACCCCTACTTTTTAATTACTTTTTCTCTATTTCGCTTTTCTCGTAATTTCTAACATATTCAATCAGAATTATTTTTATGTAATACCTATCCGATGGTTCTTGGCGGGTTAGTCGGATCAATCCATCAGATAGATAATTTGGTAATTAATATTCATCAAAATTCATGCTAATCTGCTTGCCTACCTTTGGCATGGTGGTTAATTTAATAGTAAGAAAATTTCAAAAATTCACATGACCACCACCACTAAACTCTGGCGCATCATTGACCTCATTAACTGGGGTACCGATCATTTTACCACAAAAGGTTTAGATAATGCCCGCCGGGAAATGGAGTGGTTTCTTTGCGAGGTTCTTTCCTGCCAACGTATTGATCTCTATGTTCGCTTTGAAGAAATAATGAATGAAGACGAATTGGAAGTTTTTCGCACTATGGTAAAACGCAGAATTTCCGGCGAACCCTTTCAGCATATTATTGGCAAGGCACCCTTTTATGGCAGAGATTTTATCGTTAATCAAAATGTGCTTATCCCCCGCCCTGAAACTGAAATTCTCATAGAACGCATAAAAACAAATGGAAGTGTAAATTCCCTATTAGATATTGGTACCGGAACAGGATGTATTGCAATCACTGTAGGATTAGAAAATTTGGCTGATAAAATATTCGCGACTGATATTTCTGAATCTACTATTGAAATTGCAAAGGATAATATGAAACTCCATCAGGTAGAAAACATTCGATTTGCCCACCATGATTTTCTAAAACAAAACTTCAAGACCAAATTTGATGTGGTAATTTCAAATCCCCCCTACATTGGTACAAACGAAATGAATACCCTTCAGGCTGAAGTGCAGGATTATGACCCCCCATCAGCTCTCACAGATAATGGAGATGGACTATCATTTTACCACCGCTTCGCTGAACAATTTGAGAATCTATTAACTAATGACGGCTATCTCCTGCTTGAGTTTGGTGGCAATGCCCAAAAACAGGCTGTAGAATCAATCTTTCAAAATGCAGGTTTAAAAACTGAATTCTTCGAAGATCTGCAAAATGATTGGCGAATTGTGGAGGTACGCAGATGAATCGTCTTTTTGCCAGCATCCAGATTCTCCGACCTTTGAATATGATTTTAAGTCTGTTTGCTGTATTCATAGCTGCATGGCTGGTAAACGGTATTACCTCCCCCCTGCTTCCATACACCGCGCTTGTGGTTCTCTGTTTTGCCGGTGCATCCAATATTCTAAATGATGTACTGGATATTCATATTGACGAGGTGAATCGGCCTGACAGGGTCCTCTCCTCAGGCAGACTTAAAGTTCGGGATGCCCTCATTATTATGAGTATTCTGTACGCTTTGGGTATTATGGCCACAAGCTATCTGCATCCATTAGGCAGGCAGATTGCCCTTATTTTAGTTTTGCCCTTACTCGTATTATACACACCACTATTTAAACGGCTGCCATTTATTGGCAATCTGGTTGTGGGGTCAATATTAGGATTGGTATTTCTGTTTACCGAGGGAGCTATTACCGGTCATGTGGATAAAATGTGGATTCCTTTCTGCCTGGGGGTAACCCTTTCTACTATTCGAGAGCTGGTGAAAGATGCTGCTGATATTGAAGGAGATGCTGTTGGTAATTTACAAACATTCCCCAGAAAATATGGACTGCCAGCAACGCTTTGGCTTCTGCGGATTCTAACTATCTGCCTCTGCTTTGGGGCATCAATTCCCTGGTTTGAAGGATGGTATGGGAGTTATTACCTTTTTCTGCTCATTGGAGGTGTTGCCTTGCCATCATTGTATTCTGTGTTCTTTCTATTGAATGAGAGTTCTGGATCAGAAGTTTATGCCATAACTGCACAAATATTTAAGGGCACTACCATTGGTGGAATGCTGGTGATCCTATCCGCTGGAATTTAGTTTTTAAATAAATCTTTCATCAAATTCCTCTTAGTGATGGCAGAAGCTGTCACCAATCCTGAAAATAGGGCGCTGGTAACCCCCACCGTTAAAA
>DTTG01000024.1 GCA_012964845.1 Fidelibacterota bacterium | reverse complement strand
GAACATTCACGTTCACCCAGACTCACAACATTTCCATGGCTATCGGCAAACACCTGAATTTCAATATGGTGGGGCTCTTCCAAATATTTTTCTATGTAAATCCGGTCATCAGCAAAGGCTTTTTTTGCCTCGGACCTTGCCTGCTCCATGGCATTTTCCAATTCATTTTCCGTCCGGATGATACGCATCCCTTTTCCGCCACCGCCACCTGCTGCTTTGATGAGGATAGGATACCCAATTTTCTCGGCAGTTTCTCCTGCATCTTTAATTGATGTAATTGGTTCAGTTGTTCCTGGTACAACCGGCGATCCGGTTTCTAGGACTAATTTCCTAGCAGCCATTTTATCACCCATTGTTATGATAGCCTTGGTTGATGGTCCTATCCAAACGGTACCAGTTTTCTGCACAGATTTTGCAAATTCACAGTTTTCGGAGAGAAATCCATATCCGGGGTGAACTGCATCTGCTCTACACTTTTTTATAATTTCGAGAATTTTAGGCACATTCAAATACGATTCTAATGATGGGGCTGAACCTACACAATATGCTTCATCGGCTATGAGAACATGAGGAGATGTGCGGTCGGGTTCAGAATAAATGGCAACGGTTTGTATGCCAATTTCCCGGCAAGTGCGGATGACCCGTACAGCAATTTCCCCACGGTTGGCTATTAAAATCTTCTTAAACATAGGGATGAAAATTACTGAAATAACCCAATCATTCTTTAGGAAAATGACAATAATATCATCTTTAGAATTATAAATAAAAAATAATTTGATATTCTGTTTTTTAATAATACCGTTTTATTAACGTTGATAATCCAAATTAAATTTAACATCATGAAATCCAACCTTAGTGTTTAAATAATGAGCAGGTATTCATATTTATTTCTTCTGATTTTCTTCACAACCCCTCTTTTTTCCAATTTTGAAAAAGTTGGTGTTATTGATGAATTAGAAGGAAATGTAACAATTAATTCAGCTCAAAGGGGTCTAATCCCCGGCACTGCCATTGCCGGACGTTTGCTATATGATGGAGATATTATTCATACTGGTGAAAATGGGAAAATAAAATTATCACTCATAGGAAGTGATCATCACATTACCATATTTGGATCAGCTGAATTACAGATAAATGGAGGGGAAGCATCTTCCCAACTGGAATTGAATTATGGAAATATTTTTACTCAGTTTTCAAATGATCCCAACACCAATTGTTCAATTATCACCCATTCTTCCCGGATATATCAAAAGGAGGGAGAATTGTGGATTTCCCGGAATTTCACAAATGAAGACCATATTTTTACTATAATGGGAACTGCACAGGTATTCAATTCAATCACAGGTGTAGAAATGAATATGGAAATGGGTGAAATGATTATTTCAAATTTGGATAGTTTAGGGGATATAAAAGATTTTACTGTGGAGATGCTGCCTCCTGAAATATTCAAGCAATATCAAATGAACCGCGAAGAAGAAAAGGAAGATATTGTATTCACGGTTATGAATTATTTTTCGGAAGACTCTTTAATAATTAGCACATTTCAATCTGTAGAAGAAAAACAAAGACGATTCAATTTTGCCCTGGAAGCCGATGTGGTAAGTTTAGAAAAGAACTCGTACACCAAAGCATCCCTGCTGCCAATGTATAATGGAGACCGCCTGCAGTTCGGGTATAATTTGGCAGGATTTATTGGGATGTCAGATTCAGCAGCAAACCTAAATTCGTTTTCCACTTTATCACAAATATTGGCTCCAATGATATTTCAATACCAGTCAAAAAATGGAGATTATAATTTAAAACTTGGGCATATCAAAAATCTCACCTTTGGTTATGGGATGCTCTTGAAGCGCTACACCAACACTATCAGTTATCCTATTAAACAGGATGGGGGAATGCTCTTTTATTTTCAGTCCGATGCCGGCAATTATACCTATCAATTATTTGTCTCCAGTATTGGAGAATTAGCCAATAAGGGTGGAATTGTGGGAATGTATGGCTCAGCTGTTATAAATAAAATCAAGCCATTAAAATTAGGATTTGGAATTGTTCATGATCTAAATCAATTTTCTTCCGTTTCAGATAGTATTTGGAATGGGGTTACTCCCCGAAAGAGGTCAATAAGTGGATATCAGGTTGATTTCACCTATGAATTGAAAAGTGATCTGCGAAATGATACCTATCTTTTTGGTGAATTTACGGCATTAAATTATCCCAATGATCTCCGCTATATTCGAAGCGAACCAACCAATGGGGACACAACAAAACAGGGGTTTGAGCGGAAAAGTTCATTTGGAATCCTGGGACCGGGAATCTGGTGGAAAATAGGGCATCACCGGGATATTAAAATTGCATTTACTTATTCATCATCTTTGCATATTGCTCCATTTTTTGGTGAAACGTATAATCTGGAACGAGTCCATTATGTGCCTAAAACAATATTGGACACTTTAGCAAATTATGAACTTTTTAGTACGGATGATAAATGGAATGAAATGATCACCGAGCATCCTATTGATACAATTTCCACGGCATATTATCTTCCCAAGGATGTATATGCTCTCCTGGATCCTACTAAAAATGTGCACAATAAAATAGGATTTTCTGCAGAGTACAAGTATCATTTTCGAAATTTTTACAATTATTCATTGGATCTGTCTATTTTTAAAGAAACAAGAGCCGTTGAATCCTCTGCTACCTATTATTCTCTGGGATTGGAATTATTTATTCAAGAGGGATTAATACAGGGTATTTCTGAATTTGGATTGTATTTCAATCAATATTTTACATCTGATTTATTTAACAGTTCCGCTTATAATGAAAATATGGTAATGGGTGCCAGTTTGGGAATTAAACTCCTGGAAAATATATCTCTACAGATGTACCGTCATGATGTATTTTATGACCGTAATTTAGATGGGGAAGTTAATCTAAACAGTACCATGGGAGTGGGATTGGTGGCAAAATTTTAATGAAAATGGGATTCAAATCATTTGCGTCAATTTTAGGCGGCATGAGCCTCATTGGATTCTCGGTTGGATTCCTCCTCGGATATTATATTTCAGGGGAATTACAGACATCCTTGTGGATGTATTTATCTGCCCCCTGCTTAGGTTTGGGCAGCGGATTGGTTATTTATGGTACACTTTATGGAAGACATGTAAATTAGACCTATGGCTGATAAAAAAATAGAAAACGGACAGGAAATAGAAGAAGTTAAACCGCTCTCTCTTTTTGATGAGAAAATGAAGGGACTTTTAGACGAACTGGATGAGCGTTTAGAACAGATCGGTGGTGACTTTGGACCCATCCTGATGGAAGAATTACAAAATAGGCTGGAACGTATTGTAAAGAATTTTAATGAGGAAGTCCATACCTTATTTTCAGAATCATTTAAAAAATGGAAAGTGACAGATACTCAATTACGGGAATTTGTCAGCAGCGATATAAAACCTCCCCTAAAGAAAACAGTGAAAAAGAAGAAAAAAGACAAATCTACTCCCGAGTTTATTAAAGATGTAGAATTTGGCCCCGTGAGACCGAAATAAGTTTCCAATATTATTTTAAAAACTCCCTAAATTTTCCATTCCAGTTTTACATAGTTTTTAGTAAAATTGGGCCCTTAGCTCAGCTGGTTAGAGCAGTAGACTCATAATCTATTGGTCCGGGGTTCGAGTCCCTGAGGGCCCACA
>DTTG01000023.1 GCA_012964845.1 Fidelibacterota bacterium | reverse complement strand
GAAATTAGAAATTATAATCCAATTCCAACCTTCAATGAACCGTTATTATTGGCTTTAGGCCATTTCCCGTTTTGCACTTTCCAAGGTGGCTTTTTTGTCCAACATTTCTTTATGGTCTGCGATTCGTTTTTGAATGCCATTGATATCATAATTAGAGAGAACGATTAAATCTCCCTCGTTGGCATTATCCAATACATGCTGAACGGCTTTATGCTCATCAAAAATGATGTCGATATTGGATGAATCCATGCCGTGTTTGATGAGATATTTTTCCAGAGTGGATGAAATATATCCATCTGGTTTACCCCGTTGATATCCTTCAAAGAGTACCACTTCATCATAAGTTTCTGCTGCCAGTTTAGCCACCGCTTCAAAGTCTTCAATTTGACGGTCACCAGGCATACATAAAGTGGCAATAGATTTTTTCGCATTCATTGATTTCACAAACTCGCCCAATCCTTCATAGCTGGCAACATTGTGTGCAAAATCTGTGAAAACCTTAAATTCACCCATATCCATCATGGTCAGTCGTCCTGGAGTTTGGGCAAAAGATGGGAAGAAGGTGGTAAGTGCCGCAACAATATTTTCATTTTTCACACCCATTCCAATAGCGGCCCCAATTGCTGCCATAACATTGGCAACATTGAATTTGGCTTTTCCATCAAAGGTGATGGGAACATCTTTTGCATCCACCAGTGGATATTTCCATTTTCCTTTCATGATACAAAATGAACCATCTTCATAAATCACGGCAGTTCCACCAGACTTCAAATGTTCTTTTACTATAGAATTCGATTTTCCTTCCAAGCTAAAGAAAATAACGTTGCCCTTTGTATTATTTGCCATATCTGCAACTCGAGGATCATCCGCATTCAAAATAGCATATCCATCCGGTTTTACCACTTCTGGAATGATACCTTTTACCCGAGCCATCTTTTCTAAATCATCAATGTAATTTAAACCCAAATGGTCTGCGGAAACATTGGTAACAATTCCTACATCACAATTTCGGAAACCAAGTCCCGCCCGTAAAAGTCCGCCTCGGGCACATTCCAATACTGCCAAATCAACTGTGGGGTCAGTGAGAACCATTTTGTGAGAGGTAGGTCCGGTCATATCGCCTTCATACACTAATCGATTTTTAATATAGACACCTTCAGTAGTACACATACCCACCGTATGACCTACAAATTTCATGATATGATTCATGAGCCGGGTAGTGGTGGTTTTTCCATTGGTACCGGTTATAGCGATAATAGGAATGGTACAGCTTGAACCAGGAGGATAAAGCATATCTATGACAGGTTCTGCAACATTCCGAGCCAAACCTTTGGTGGGCTGCAGGTGCATTCGAAATCCCGGTGCGGCATTAAGTTCTACAATTCCACCGCCATTTTCGGAAATAGGGGAGGTAATATCCGGCGCCACAATATCCACACCACCGATATCGAGACCAACAATTTGAATGGACCGTTCAGCAATATGCACATTTGCAGGATGCACAGAATCCAGCACATCTATGGCAGTACCGCCGGTGGAAAGGTTGGCAGTGGTTTTTAAATATAATAATTCGTCTTTGGCTAATTTAGTTTTCAGTGTATAGCCTGCATCTGAAATCAATCGTTTGGTTTGATGATCCACCTCAATTTCGGTGAGGACATTCTCGTGACCATAGCCACGCAATGGATTCTCATTTTCTTCATCAATAAGTTGTTGAATTGATTTTTTCCCATCTCCGGTAACATGCGCAGGAATTCGTTTGGCCGCTGCCACTAATTTTCCATTAATGACCAATAACCGGAAATCGTGACCAGAGAGCATGGCTTCAATAATGACATAGCCATTTTTAGACTGTGCCTTGGCAGCATCCCAGGCATCTTTAAAGAGGTCATCATTATCCACTCCCACAGTAATACCTCTGCCATGATTTCCATCAGATGGTTTTACAACTAAGGGATAGCCCCAGCGTTTTGCAGAATCAAAGGCAGATTCAAAATTACGTGTTTCCATTCCTTTTGGAACGGGAATACCATGTTTTTCCAACAATTCTTTGGTTTCCCATTTATCACCGGCAAAGTCCACAGCCAGGTTGGAAGTTTCGCCCGTAATGGTGGCACGAATTCTCTTTTGATTGGTTCCATAACCCAATTGTACCAATGAACTGCGATTTAACCGAGTGAATGGAATCCCCCTGGAAACTGCTTCTTCCACAATTGAGGCAGTACTGGGTCCCATTTTATAGCGTTCACGCAATTCTTTTAATTCCAATACAATAGCATCTAAATCATATTTATCCCCACGGATAAGTTTTTCACAGAGATCAACAGAGAGTTCTCCCGCCCGTTTACCCACTTCCGATACTATATAGGAAAACACCACATGGTAAATACCCTTATCGCCAGTTTCTCGTGTGCGTCCAAAACCGGTATCCATGCCAGCCAGAGTTTGGAGCTCTAAGGCAACATGTTCCACCACATGCCCCATCCAGGTACCTTCTTCCACGCGCTGGAAAAATCCGCCGGCTTTACCTATACTGCATCTATGATCATGTATGCTAGGCAATGCTTCTGTAAACCGATCATAAAATCCGTCAATTTTATTGGTGGGTAATTCTTCCAATTCACCAATATCCAGCAGCATCTGAATACAGGGGCGCAGGCTCCAATAATTGGGTCCGGAAAGTTTTCTAAATTGTATAATTTTCATTTTGTTGCTCATGCTGTCTCCAATTCAATTGTTGATGAAGAATTGTTTTCTTTTTTTAAAATGGGAATCCGCTCTTCCAGATCATAACCGTATCCCTCTGTGACCACATTCAGATTCAGGCCAAAAATGGGGATGGCATCCTGGGCAGTACCTTCCGTATAGCCTGTGTGGGTAATGCCATTTCCGTTGAGGATTGTGACAGAATTGCTACCCACCACCTCACAATAGCGGTCATCCGTAATAATGAGGGCGGTATTTTCGTCAATACCCAAACCGATAAATTCAGGGTTGGCACTTACGGCACTTGCTAATCTGAATAGTCGATTCCGTTCCCTGAAATGCTGATCAATAATGCAGCCCCGAATGAGTGCTAATCCACCGGTAATTTTAACCAGATTCCGCCGTGGATTATAACCGCCTCTGCCCCCAGCAATCATAAGTCCGCTGGCAATACTGGCGCCGGCACTGGTTCCGCCATAGAGTAGTCCATCGTTCACCCGTTGTTTCAGGGTTTGAAAAAAGGGAGTACCCCCTAATATTCCCGCAAGTTTAACCTGATTTCCACCGGTGATAAAAACAGCCGAGGCTTTTTCCATATATTGGATGTTCTCAGGTAACATGCAATCACTGCGGCGTGTGAGGGGCAGGTGGACAATTTCGCTAACTCCCAATCGGTTAAAAATTTTGGTATATATTTCACCCACTTCCAGAGGTATTTTTGATGCGCCGGTGATGAGTACAAGGGGACCATCTTCAGGATTAAACCGTTTGCAGAATTCTTCTAATAAAAGTGGCCGGTCACCTTTGTCCTCTTTGCCGCCAATCAGGAAAAGTTGTTTTGTATTCAAAAAATCTCCGTTAATAAAAATTGGGTTAAAATAAAGGTGGAAAATTACAAGGAGAAATAGGACTTATTTAATGATTAAATTTTGTTAAAAAAATAATTACTTGCCATACTTACAAAGGAAAAATCTCAATAAATCATTTTGCAACCATTTCCAATCCAATTTCTTCCATCTAATTTCTTTTTCTCAATTATATTTTTCCCGTAAATTTTCTGTCTTTTACCGTTCAGAATTGACATAGGAAAACATGACTACTAAAAAATCAACAAAAACCAGGAAATCGGGTAAGCGGGATTCTGTAAAATCCTTGAGAGAAACCGTGGAAGTATTGGAGACTCAAGTGGCAGAACTGACCGAAGAATTAGAGAAAAAATCTGACAAGAATGTCCGCCTATTGGCTGAGTTTGATAATTATAAAAGGCGCACCCAGGAAGAACGGACAAAACTTTTCAAGTATGCCGGAGAAGAGCTGGCAAAAGCCATCCTGCCGATTTTAGATGATCTGCACCGCACCTTGGAAGCCGATGGAAAAGGAAAAGCCCGAACCATTTTAGAGGGGATTGAACTCATTGTAGCCAAATTGGATAAAACCCTGGAAGATCAGGGGATTGTGCCCTTTGATTCGGTGGGACAGGATTTTAATGCCGAATTGCACGAAGCACTCATGAGTGAAGAGTCGGATAAGGGAGAAAATGTAATTTTGAGAGAATTTGAGAAGGGTTATAATTACAATGATAAAATTCTCCGGCACGCCAAAGTAGTGGTGAGTAAAAGCTGATGGGAGATTTTTACAGCACGTTGGGCGTCTCCAAAAATGCCGATGCCAAAGAGATAAAATCTGCGTACCGAAAAGTAGCCATGAAATTTCATCCGGATAAAAACCCGGGTGATTCAGCTGCTGAAGAAAAGTTTAAAGCAGCGGCAGAAGCCTATTCTGTACTCAGTGATGAACAAAAGCGTGCCCGGTACGACCAATTTGGTCATTCTGCCTATACCCAATCCGGTGGTGGCGGTGGCGGCAGAGGCGGTTTTCAGCATATGGACATGAATGATATTTTCGACCATTTCGGTGATATTTTCAGCTCCTCCGGATTCGGCAGTTTCTTTGGTGGTGGAGGTCGCGGGAGAGGTGCCCAAACCCTGCGGGGGTCTGATTTAAAAATTAATATTTTGCTCACCCTTGAGGAGATTTACAAGGGCACGGAGAAAACGGTGAAAATTAAACGGTTTGAATCCTGTGGTAATTGCCGGGGCAGTGGCTCGGCGCCGGGATCAAACCCTGTTACCTGTCCCTCCTGCCAGGGGTCTGGTGAAATTCGCCAGGTTCAGCAATCATTCCTGGGGCAAATTGTGAATATACAGCCCTGTCACCATTGCAAAGGGAAAGGTCAGGTGGTATCTAATCCCTGTTCAAAATGTCATGGCCAGGGCAGGGAGAAAAATGCGGCTACCATAAAATTAGAAATTCCGGCAGGAGTATCATCCGGGAATTATATGACCCGGCAAGGTGAGGGAAATCACCCTGGAGAGGGTGGAAGTCCTGGTGATCTCATTATACAATTTACTGAAAAAGAGCATAATTTGTTTGCCCGGGAAGGCAGTGATATTTTTCTGGAAAGCTGGATTCAATATCCCCAGGCGGTATTTGGAACCACCATTGAAGTGCCTACCCTTTCAGGGAAAGTGAAATTAAAAATACCTGCGGGGATAAAATCAGGGCAAGTTCTAAGACTGCGTGGTAAAGGAATGCAGGAATTGAACCGGAACCACTTTGGAGATCAATTGGTACGGGTTAATATTGAGACTCCTAAAAAGGTGTCAAAAAAGGCAAAATCGCTCATGGAGGAACTTTCAAAAGAATTGAATGACGATGTGAATTTTGAGAAATTCAGCTAATGAAAATTTTCACCTCCCAGGAAAGAACGGTGGTCATAATCCTATCATCCCTGTTTATACTGGGCATGGTAGTAAAAGCTGCCAAGGATCATTTTTATACGGGTACTGACCAGATAACCCTCATAGGAACCAATGAGGATGTAGTTGATTTTTATGCAGGCTTAGGCAAAAAGGATATTGAGTTTGCCGGCAAAGTAGATATTAATACGGCAGGGATTGAAGAGCTTAAATCACTTCCGGGAATCGGGGAAAAGACTGCTGAAAAAATAATAAATAAACGCAATGAATTAGGAAGTTTTAATTCTGTAGAAGACTTAATGCTGGTTCCGGGAATTGGCAGCAAAACTTTAGAAAAATTATTACCAAATATTAGAATTCAATAATCAGGAAAATTAATTATGCTTAGTAAAGAACAGGAGAGAAAAATAAGTATTCTGGACTGGGGAATTATCGTTTCGGCCATACTTTTATTACTCACTGTGTATTTGCCTCAATCTATTTGGAAGGAAGAGGTTAAATTCCGCAAATTGGGTAGACACAGAATGACATCCATCGCCCATGCAGAGGAGTTTTATTTTGAGATGACTGGCGCTTATACAGCCAACGGAGAGCATCTGTTTGAATTGGTAGAAGCTGCCATGGATTCTCTCATTGCAGATAGTCTTTTTACGGATGAGCAAATTATTAATTTAGATGGAACCGAATATCCCGTAACAATGGAACGAGGGTTTGAAATTCGTGTGGATACTACCTTCAGTTCTGCCACTGATTTATATTTTTCGTATGAGGATACCATTTACACCGTGGGGTTACATAATCCTGATTCTGGGAATATTGATACCATGTTCGTTAATGTGAAAGATTTACATCGATTCAAAGCTGATGAACATTTCAGGGAAATCTATAATACTGATATTGTAACTCGATCAGAAATTAGAACCGATTACCTCCGCAGAAAATATCATTTGAATACAGAAATGCTTAAATGTCCCCTTACCAATGATCCCTTTATTTTTGAAATAGATACAACGGGAGATGAAGCTGTTTTTATTGTGACATCGCCCCTGCATGTATTGGAAGAACCTTATACGGAATCCCGTTTTGGTGTTTTCACATTTGAAGCGGGTGACCATGGTTATATTAAAGGCACCCAGAAAAGTTGGGCAGAATAAAGTAACACTAAATGTTGGCAATCTCTCAATCCGGGGCAACCTATAATTATCTGAATTGGATTCCATCCGAGTCAGGACCATTGGTAACCCATCATGGTTCAATCCAGAAGGAATTAGAAAATCCGGATCGGATTGATGAGCACTATTATGAAATTTTGGATAAGATTTTTTCCCAAGTTCAAAATGGCGACCCCATTTGTACCTTCAGCCTTGATTCCAGCAGCGTATTATTTTCCACCTGTAATGCCAAAGATAAAAATCAGGAAATGATAAATTGGCATTTGAATCAAACCCATGATGACGAGCTAAATAAAGTAATTGATTATTATCATTTTGCTATGAGCTCTGAATCGGGGAAGATGCTAAACATTGGATTTCCTAAAGCGATTCGACAATCATTCCAGACCAATATGAGCCTGTTGAAATCAAAATTAAATGGTCTCAGTGTGGGCATATTTTCAGCTGAGGTTGGTGCCCGCCAATGGATGCATGCCGATAAAAATGGCAGTTATCTCATCTGGAAAATTGGGAAGAAAAAAAATGATGAGCTTCTTTATATCCAAAATGGTGAATTAGTATCCTATTTTTCAATCCATCGATCGGGGAAAAAAGGCAAAGTGAATTGGCAGTTTGGGGATAGCGTTGCTGCAGAATCAATTTGCAAAGACATT
The DNA here is from genome assembly GCA_012964845.1 of Fidelibacterota bacterium. GTDB lineage: Bacteria > Fidelibacterota > Marinisomatia > SCGC-AAA003-L08 > D37C17 > D37C17. Next base: position 7,019 of record DTTG01000023.1, on the reverse strand, counting down.
ATTAATGTCCAGAATAACACTTCCAAAAAGTTTTCATCTGCTGAGCAGGTGTATCTGTACACCACTGATGGTAATATGAAGGATGTTAAGTTTTTTCATGCCCTGGAATTGGAAAATCTCACTCTTTTGAATCCCTTATCTGTTTTGGAAACTACTGAAGATGAAAAGGTGCATGAGTACAATACGCTGCCCCTTGCAGAGACTGGGAATTCATTTGGGGGGATTGATGTTTAGTCCGAATTTTATTGCTGAGCCCGGAATTCAAAAAGAGACCTCTGAGGAGAGTTGGATATACCTGCAAAAAAAAGTAGAACCAGTTGTAGAAGCACCTCCAGCACAACCCAAAGAGAAAATACAAAATACAAAGGCAAAATGGGCAATTTATGCCTGGGCTGCCAGCGTCATTATAATAATTGCCAGTGCAGGTATGTTCATGAATCCCAAGCCCAAGGTTTCCCCGGATATGGTTTTAAATCAGGTGGTTGATTTGATTATTGAAAGTGGGTATATGAAAGAATTGCAGTTGGCAGAAGCTCATTTTAATTCTGATTATGTGCAGGTTACCATCACTGCCGGTGAATTGAGCGCTCTTCAAAATTTTACCCTAGGGTACCGAAAAGAGGATAACATCCCCTATGAGATTTTCCGGAAAAACGATATTAATTATGTCAGCCTCAATTTCCCTTGGGAAGGAAATAAAAAAGGGGGAAGCCTTGAAACTTTGAAAGCCCTGGCAACCAAAACGGTATTTTCAAATAAAATTTCAATTAAGTTCACGGACAATAATTTTGAGCTTCGTGGACGGTCATCCGATATTATTTCTTATTTACTTCAAATGGCTGATAATGGGTTAATTCAAAAATTTACTTTGTCAGTGTACCATTTAGAATCTGGGCAATTTTATCTTAAAGTTCAGGCAAACCAAGTATGACTTCCGTTATTGCAGGAAAGTACAAAGGTAGAAAATTGTTTGATGTGAAAAATCTGCATGTGCGACCCACCCAGGCAAAAGTAAGAAAATCTATTTTTCAGATATTAGAACCATTTGATGGATTAGAAGTGCTGGATCTTTATGCTGGAGTTGGCACCCTGGGAATCGAAGCTATGAGCCGAGGGGCATCCCGGGTTGTGTTTGTTGAAAAAAACCGTCGTGTATTTAAAGTGTTAAAAAAAAATATAGATTTATTTGAACCGGAAAATTCAAAATTAATTTTGATGGATGTAAAAAAATATTTAGTCCAGGTAAAAAACCAACAATTTGATATTATTTTAGCAGACCCCCCCTATTCTGAAGTGAGTTTTGCAAGTGTGAAAGATAGAGCTGAACATTTCCTGAAACCTGGCGGGATTTTTTGCATGGAAATGAAAAAGGAAGCCATTGATGAGACAAATGTACGGGTGAAACATTATGGCAGTACCCAAGTGGTATTCTGGAAATCTGCTGCATGAAAATAGCAATTTATCCCGGATCATTTGACCCCATTACCAATGGGCATTTGGATATTATTGAGAGGGCTGTCCATTTATTTGACAAAGTAATCGTAACCGTTGCCCTAAATGCAGAAAAGGGTTCCCCCTTGTTTTCCCATGATGAGCGAATGTCTTTAATTGCCGAATCTGTATCAGGCTTGGAAAATATTGAAGTAGATTCTTTTGATGGGCTCATGGTTGATCATGCGGTGAAACATGGTGCCGTGGCTGCAATCCGTGGGCTGCGGGCATTGTCTGACTTTGAATTTGAATTTAAGATGGCTTTGATGAATCGAAATCTAAATGAGGATATCAGCACTTTATTTCTCATGCCCCATGCCAAATATACCCATGTGAGTTCTTCAATGGTTCGAGAGGCAGCTTCTCTGGGTGGAAACGTAAGTGATTATGTCCCTGCCCATGTGGATAAAGCCCTGAAAGAAAAATATGGCTATGAATAAATACCGGGATAGAATAATTAATTTGGGGAAGGAGGCCGGAGCTCAAATTGTTCTGCCGGAAATGACGGATGTTCGGGTACGCGAGGCTGCCAGAGAATTAATCTCAATGGATTTTGATATTTTAAATATTGAAGATTTTCAGGATAATCTTGATATTTATCTGGACTTTCTCAACAAATTACCTTTTACCGATAATTGGCCAGCTGATAACCTCAGGGAATTCTTGAATGACCCGCTGCATTTTGCCATGGCAATGGTAGCCTGTGATGATGCCGATTGTCTGGTTGCAGGAGCAGTAAACTCAAGTAGTGAAGTCATCCGGTCTGCAATTCGAATGATTGGGATTCGCCCCACTTCCAATCAGGTGTCCAGCATCTTTTTTATGATTTCTCCAGATGGAAACAGCGCGTTTACGTTTGCAGATTGTGCGGTCATCCCTGAACCAGACAGCAAACAATTGGCGGCAATAGGGGCGGAATCGGCTGAGTTTCACCATTTTCTTACCGGTGATGAACCGCTGGTAGCATTCTTATCTTTTTCCACAAAAGGCAGCGCCAGCCATTACCGTGTGGACAGGGTGAGAGATGCCGTAGAAATATTCGGGAATAAATATCCACAGATTATTCATGATGGAGAGGTTCAAGTTGATGCAGCCATTATCCCGGAAGTGAATAAATTGAAAATACCCAACTCCCCCATAAACGGGCAGGCAAATGTACTAATTTTTCCCAATTTAGATGCAGGGAATATCGCCTATAAAATTACTCAACGCCTGGGGGGATATTCTGCCTGGGGTCCTCTTTTACAGGGATTAAATAAACCGGTGCATGATCTGTCCCGGGGATGTTCAGTAGAAGACATTATAAATGTGTCCGCAATTGCGGCGCTTCAAAGGAATATGTATGCCAACGTATAATTATTATTGCAGTGATTGTGATTCCCATTTCTCCTATTTTCAGAAAATGAGTGAAGATGCCAAAACAATTTGTGAGAAATGTGAAAGCAGCATTAAACGGGTTATTACGGGAGGAACCGGCTTGATATTTAAGGGGTCTGGATTTTATTTAACGGATTATAAAAATGAACCGAAATCAAAAGTTGATAAAGATGAGTCGAAAACTCCCGAAAAAAGTGAATCAAAAAAAGATGGAAAATCGGAATCGCCAAGTAATAATACTGAGAAAAAATCAACGGTAAAGAAAGATAAAAAATCAAATGAATAAAGTACAGGTACCAACTAAGGGGCAAAAAATTACTATGGTTAACAGGAAGCTCATTGTTCCGGATAACCCCATAATCCCTTTTATTGAAGGGGACGGAATTGGACCTGATATTTGGGCAGCCGCAGTACGGGTTTTAGATGCAGCTGTAGAAAAAGCATATGGGGATAAAAAGAAAATTCAATGGATGGAAGTATATGCAGGTGAAAAATCTAATGAGGTGTATGGTCCCGATACGTGGCTTCCCCAGGAAACTCTGGACTATATTAATGAGTATCTTGTAGCTATAAAAGGTCCGCTTACAACTCCGGTTGGCGGCGGTATTCGTTCCATCAATGTGGCGCTTCGGCAGGAGCTGGATTTATATGTATGCCTTCGTCCAGTTAAATGGTATCGAGGAGTACCCTCTCCGGTGAAAGACCCCTCAAAAATTGACATGGCAATTTTCCGTGAAAACACAGAAGATATTTATGCCGGTATAGAATTTGAAGCTGGCTCTGAAGATGTAACACGATTTCTGGATCTCATGAAAAATCACTTTTCTGAGAGATTTGGTAAAATCCGTTTTCCTAAAACAACGGGTATTGGAATTAAGCCTGTTTCCAAAGAAGGCACCCAACGATTGGTTTTTGATGCTATTGAATATGCAATCCGCTTAAAACGGAAAACCATAACCTTAGTGCATAAAGGCAATATCATGAAATTTACCGAAGGTGGATTCAAAACTTGGGGCTATGAAATTGCTGAATCTAAATTTGGTGATGAAACCTTTACCTGGGCAGAATACGACCGTATTGTTGAGAAAGATGGAAAAGAGGCTGCCAATGCTGCACAAGATAAGGCTATTTCGGAAGGGAAAATAATCGTAAAAGATGTTATAGCCGATGCCTTCCTCCAGCAAATTTTAACTCGACCTTCTGAATATGATGTGATTGCCACCATGAATTTGAATGGGGATTATATTTCGGATGCCCTGGCTGCACAGGTTGGCGGAATTGGCATTTCTCCAGGCGGGAATATTAATTTCATCAGCGGAAAAGCTATTTTTGAAGCCACCCATGGTACGGCACCTAAATATGAAGGACTTGACAAGGTAAATCCGGGCTCGGTAATATTATCTGGTGAAATGATGTTTCGCTATATGAACTGGCATGATGCTGCGGATATTATTGTTGATTCCATGAATAAAACAATCAGTGATAAAACAGTCACTTACGATTTTGAACGTCTAATGGAAGGAGCCACATTACTCAAATGTTCCGAATTTGGAGATGCACTCATCCAGAATATGTAAATAATGCTCCAAGTTTATCAATACGATTTACACCACGGAGTCAAGGAGAATCTAATAAATTAATATCTCTTCTCCTGAGGGAGAGGTTGGGTGAGGGGTGAAGAGGTATTTCTCATTTAAATCATTGCAAATAAAGATTGTCGCTAAACTCAATTCAGATGTACTTAATTAAATGAAATTTATTGACCATACTACCTTATCGGTGAAAGCTGGGAGTGGAGGCAAGGGCTGCATTGCTTTCCTCCGGGAAAAATACCGACCCAAAGGTGGTCCCTGCGGTGGTGATGGTGGTCGTGGTGGGAGTATTATTTTTAGAGTCAATCCCCAACTTAGTACCCTGCAAGATATCACACTGAAGCATTTATATCGTGCGGAAAATGGAGCAAACGGCGGCGGTAAAAATATGCATGGCAAAAATGGGAAAGATATTATCATTAAAATTCCACCGGGCACCATTATTAAAAATGCAGAAACTGAGCAGGTTCTCAAAGACCTCACAGGTGAAAATGAATCTTATGTTGTGGTAAAGGGTGGTAATGGCGGGTTTGGGAATGCACGCTTTAAGACTCAGCGGAATACTGCTCCTAAAATTGCTAATGACGGACAACTAGGGGAAGATCTGAAAATTGAATTAGAGCTGAAAGTTTTGGCGGATGTGGGATTGGTGGGCTTTCCCAATGCAGGAAAATCTACTTTCATTTCAAAAGTGAGCAACGCAAAACCCAAAATTGCAGATTATCCTTTCACCACGCTTGTTCCCAATTTGGGAATTGTGAAATATGGAAATTATAGGTCTTTTGTCATGGCCGATATCCCCGGGCTCATTGAGGGGGCTTCTGATGGGAAAGGCTTAGGCAGTCAGTTTCTTCGTCATATAGAACGAACCAAGGTATTGGTATATCTTGTAGAATGTATTGATGAAGAAATATATGAAAATTTTGTTACTCTCAAAAATGAGCTTAAGAGACATAATCCCGAATTAATCAAACGACCTTCACTACTTCTGTTGACGAAAACAGACCTTATTCCAACGGAATTATTAGAGTTGGAAAAAATAGCAAAGGAAATACCCATTGTACAAATATCATCTGTAAGTGGGCAAAACTTAAACGATGCCATTCAGGCAATAGCTGAACTTATACAGTCCCAAACCCATGATCCCGAAATCCCAGCTGATTAGCCTGTCAGAAGTCCCGGGTATGGGACCTCGGCGAATTCGCGCACTGCTTCGGAAATTTCCGGAGTTGGAGGATATAACCAATTTATCAAAATCCGATATGATGCAGGTGGAGGGTATTTCTGGTGATTTGGCTGCCAAAACCAAGGGCATTGATTTAGATATTGGTAACCGGGCAATGGATAAAACAGCTTCAATGGGTGCCAAATATTTCACATATTGGGATTCAGATTATCCAGAACATTTGAAAACTATTTATGATGCTCCTGTTGGTATTTTTGTAATGGGTGACATTCCTCAATTACCCTGCATGGGAATTGTGGGAACTCGCCAGCCATCACCCTATGGTAAAAAGATGGTAAAGATATTGACTCTGGATCTCATAAAAGCTGGTTTTTGTATCGTGAGTGGTTTTGCTCGTGGTATCGATACCTGGGCACATAAAACTGTGCATAAATATAATGGGAGTACCATTGCTGTTTTTGGGAATGGTCTGGACATCTGCTACCCGGGAGAGAACCGAAAACTGTGGGAATTGTTATTAGAAAATGGCGCCTTTATTTCAGAATTTATTCCCGGCACAAAACCCGATGCTGTTAATTTTCCCAAAAGAAATAGAATTATCAGCGGTTTGTCAAAGGGAGTGTTGGTCATTGAGGCAGGGAAAAAGAGCGGGGCAATAATAACTGCTCTTAATGCCTTAAACCAAAATCGAGAAGTGTTTGCCCTGCCCGGACAAACAGATTCAGCTAAATCAATTGGGACCAACAGACTTATACAGCAAGGTGCTCGATTGGTTACAAATGTGGACGATATATTATCCGAGTTTCAGCTTCAATCACCCCCTAAACAAGTGGAATTATTACCCAAATTAAGCATTGAGGAAAAGTTGATTTGGGAACGATTAAGTCAAAATCCAATCCATATTGATGAACTATGTATTCAGCTGAAAAAAGATTCACCAGAGGTGCTTTCAACTCTTTTAATGTTAGAATTAAAAAATATTGTCCAACAACATCCAGGGAAATTATTTACAAAATCTATTTAAATTATTAAATCTCGTAATGTGATGTTGCTCAACCTAGCCATGCAGTTATGCATTGTAATTTTAACCGTAAAAGTTACATCATGTTACAACAATGAATGAGCGCAAGAACGTAAATTTAATAAGAGTGAATAATCTCCTTTTTTCAGGGGATATGGAAGATTTCATACAGAAACGGAGGGGAATCCGTAAAATAATCATAAAATTTCTCAACAAATTTTTATAATTTATAAGGAGAATAATCAAAAATGAATAAGAATATCCTTTTTACAATAATTTTTTCAACAATGAGCATATTACTGGCAGATCCACCCAACTGGGAGGATTGCCCTGGGTGTTTTGAATTTACCGC
>DTTG01000022.1 GCA_012964845.1 Fidelibacterota bacterium | reverse complement strand
TATGATGTAGTGGAAGAAGTGTTGAGGAAGTTTGACTAAAGACGATCAATTATTTAATCAGGGTATTGCCGCATTCAATAAAAGACAGTTTTATGATGCCCATGAGTATTGGGAGGAATTATGGCTGGAATACAAATTGGATGATGCGAAATTCATTCAAGGATTAATTCAATTGGCAGTGAGCTACTTTCATTTTTTTAATAAAAATTTAAATGGCGCCAGAAGCATGATGAAGAAATGTCTCACTAAATTTGAACCATATCAAAATGAGAGAGGTATGGATATTCAGGGTTTGAAAAAGCAAATAATTACGGTACAAAACTATTTTAATGAAATTATGGATACGTCAATTATTACAGATAGTTATATTATAGTACTTAAAGTAAAACATGAGTAATATGACTATTTTTGCATGGATGAATGATTGGCAAATGAGTGCCCGCCTTGCAAAACTTTCTACAACATATTCTTATGAGCTCATTTTTTGTGAAAGTCTTATTGATTTACCAGTAGCAAATTCTCAAATTCTAATGATTGTTGATATGGGAAATGGGCAGAAAGAAGATTTAGAACAAATTCAACTTATTGGCAATGATAGTAGTATTTTCATTATAGGTTATGCTCAATTAATTAATGGTGAACAGATGAAATATTTTAAAGAGTGTGGCTGTGATATGGTACTAAGGCGTAATAAATTGCTAAAAAATTTAGAATCAATATTGAAGAAAATAAATAATGCCGATTGAATCCCTGACTAAAAAGAAAATTCGCATGGAAAATGTTGTTTCAAAATTGAAACAGCAATACCCTGATTCAAAATGTTCTCTCAGATATGCGTCATCTTTCCAATTATTGACTGCTACAATTTTATCTGCCCAATGTACAGATGAACGGGTAAACAAGGTAACCAAGGGAATGTTTGCCAGATATTCAACTCCAGGTGATTTTGCAAATCTTCCCTTAGAAACAATCAAAAAAGAGATTTATAGTACTGGGTTTTACAATAACAAAGCAAAATCAATAAAAGCAATGGCTGAGATGGTAGTAAACTCCCATAGTGGTAATGTGCCAAATACTTTGGATGAAATGGTGAAGCTTCCGGGAGTTGGTAGAAAAACTGCCAATGTTGTATTGGGTAATATTCAGGGAATCCCTTCAATTGTTGTGGATACGCATGTTACCCGTATAACGAATCTATTAAAATTTGTAAAAACTAAAAATGCGGTAAAAATAGAATCTGAATTATCAAAATTAATTAATAAAAATGACTGGACACTTTTTGCACATTTACTCATTGATCATGGCAGGGCTGTATGTATAGCCAATCGCCCCCAATGTAATAATTGTGTCATAGCTGAATTTTGTCCATCAAAATTAGGAGATACTTAAAATGGGTGAACTATTTAATAAAACTGATTTATTCCTTGCATTACAGTCCTGTGGATTGGGAGTAATTGTGGGCGTTATTTTTGCTATTTTTGGCTTGAAACCTCCTTCCCCAGACAATATTATCGGCATTATGGGCATTGTTGGTATATTTCTTGGCTGGGTAATTATGGGCTATTATTTCAAGTAAATTTCTACAAACACTCATTGGGTAAATTCATATAGAACCTGTAAATTTTATATTCTGTAAATATTTGCAGAATACAATAAAATAACAGGGATTTTCACCAAGACCAATTCACATGCCATTTATTACCAAACAATATAAATTCTGTGCAGCGCATCGCTATTGGAATAACCGTTGGACAGAAGCAGAAAATTTCGAAAATTTTGGTGACGACATTTATTTGCACGGCCATAATTACAATCTGGATATCACTATTTCAGGAGAAATAAATACTGATTCTGGGTTTATTGTCAATTTGCAAAAATTAAATAATATTGTTCAAGAAAATGTGATTTCAATAATGGATCATAGCCAAATCGAAAAGGATATTGACTGGTTTGAAAATCGTCAACCTTCTACAGAAAATATGGTGGTATTCATTTGGGAAAGGTTGGTAGGTAAAATTCCATCACCTGCCAAACTTCATTCAATAAAACTCCAGGAAACACCCACTATATCAACCACTTATTTTGGGCCTAAATAATGACTGAAAAGAATGCATCAAAAATTGAATCGCTGATTAAAGAATTACTTATTGAAATAGGGGAAGATCCCAAAAGAGAAGGATTGGTGAAAACCCCTGAAAGAGTTGCAAAAGCCTGGCAATTTTTAGCAAATGGGTATGAAGAAGACTTGGAGTCAATAATTAATGATGCCATATTTCGGGAAGATTATGATGAAATGGTAACGGTGAAGGATATCGATTTTTTCAGCTTATGTGAACACCATTTGCTTCCATTCTTTGGAAAGGCTCATGTCTCATATATTCCTAATGGAAAAATTATTGGACTTTCCAAAATTCCTCGAATAGTTGACATGTTTGGGCGAAGACTTCAAGTGCAGGAAAGAATGACTCATCAAATTGCTGAAACGATCAATGATGTTTTGTCACCAAAGGGAGTTGCTGTTGTGCTGGAAGGCCAGCACATGTGTATGCAAATGCGAGGTGTGGAAAAACAAAATTCATATGCCACTACCTCCTCAATGATTGGGCAATTCCGAAAGGACTCCAAAACCAGAGATGAATTTTTAAAGATAATTTCATTGAGGAAATGAGGATTGAAACTGGAAATTTGAAACTAATTATTACATTGAGACTAAAATTTAACAATCTACAATTTTCAATCTTAAATCTCAAATAATGAGATCTTTCGACGTAATCATCATCGGCGGCGGCCCAGGTGGGTATGTAGCCGCCATCAGAGCAGCTCAATTAGGAAAGAAGGTGGCTGTTGTAGAAGCCAATCATTTAGGCGGAATCTGCCTTAATTGGGGCTGTATTCCCACTAAGGCACTGTTGAAAAATGCAGAAGTATTTGAGCTTGTCCAAAATGCAAAGAAGTATGGGATAGAAACAGGGGAGGTTTCGGTTAATTGGGAGAAAATGATTAAACGATCCCGGGATGTTGCAAAGCGGCTTTCTAAGGGGATTGAATTCCTCATGAAGAAAAATAAAATTGACTATATTCCTGCTCGGGGAAAACTGTTAGGAAATGGCAAAGTCGAAACTACTGATGCAGATGGGAAAATAACTGAAATTTCGGCTGACAATATCATAATTGCAACCGGAGCTAGAGCTAAGTGGTTCCCTGGCATGGAGCCGGATGGCAAACAAATTATTACTTATAAAGAAGCTATGATCCCGGAAAAGCAGCCAAAGTCACTGGTTATCATTGGAGCCGGTGCTATTGGAGTAGAATTTGCCCATTTCTATCAAACATTTAGAACAGAAGTCACTCTTATTGAAGCGCTCCCCAATATATTGCCCATTGAAGATGAGGATATTTCTGTAGAACTTGAAAAATTGTTCAAAAAGCGTAAAATGAATATTCTCACCAACACCATGGTTGAGAAAATTGAAAAACTAAAATCCAGTGTAAAGGTACATCTAAATAGTGGCGATATTGTAGAAGCGGATAAAGCCCTCATAGCAGTGGGTGTTCAGGGAAATGTTGAAGACCTTGGACTTGAAGAATGCAATATTGCGGTTGAAAAGGGTTGGATTAAAGTGAACGAATATTTGGAAACAAGTCTTGCCGGTGTGTATGCCATTGGTGATGTGGCTGGCCCCCCCTGGCTAGCGCATAAAGCCTCAGCAGAAGGCATCATAGCTTCAGA
>DTTG01000021.1:9049-14815 GCA_012964845.1 Fidelibacterota bacterium | reverse complement strand
ATCCCTGTGCATCTGATGGGTCAGATAACGATCCGACTTTCACATGCATGGATGCTGCGGAGATATTGTATTTGGGATTCGATACCAATATCACCTTTAGCCCATTATCCAGGGTGAATTTCTTATATTCGGTTTCATCCAGAGGATGTTTATCTGGCAGTTGTAATTCTCCAAATGCAAATGCAGATAATAAAACACCTATAAAGATATATTTAATGCTATTCATAATAACTCCTGTTTACTTGTTTTGATTTTTAAGTGAATCATAAATAAGATATTTTTCACGTTTTTGAAGGAACTCTCCTTTATTATTTTGAAATTCGTCAATTAAAATATTGATATTTCTATTTTCCGAAATAGAAAGTCTCAGCCTATCCGAACCATATAATTTATCAATAAAATTGGTTTCCAAAAACTTTAATTGTTCAGGATGCAGGGATTTTATTATGGCTAACAATTTGATAGTCCAATCAATGGGATTTTCTAAATTATTAATGCGCAGCCCCAAACATTTTTCACCTTCATACTTGGGATATTTGGCTGCAGGAATTGATAAAGGTGTAAATTCAGCTATTTTAAATTCATCCAGGGGATGTTTAGTTTTCACTAATTCATCATATAACTTTTGATTATCCAGCCAGGGAGCACCAATCAACTTGAATGGTAAATCAGTTCCCCTGCCCTCTGATAAATTGGTTCCTTCCAAAAGACATAAGCCCTGATAGAGCCAGGCTGTTTCTAAATTTGACATATTGGGTGATGGCGGCGGATTGAACGCATCTTCTCTCACCTCTTGATTAATTTTCCCATCATAAGGAATCACCGTTAAATCTGCCATTATTCCATACGACAGCCAGCCTTCACCGTTTATCATCTGCGCTAACTCTCCTAATGTCATTCCATGGCGGACTGGAATGGGGTGCATCCCCACAAACGATGAAAATTCCACGTCCAATATTGGTCCCAAAATATCAGAACCTAAGGGATTCACCCTGTCCAGCACCATAAAGGGAATTCCACTTTCAGCCGCTGCTTCCATTGTTAGGGTAAGGGTACTCACATAGGTGTAGTAGCGAACGCCAATATCCTGCATGTCAAACACCAGTATATCAATTCCCTTCAACATTTCGGATGTGGGCTTCTTTGTTTCTCCATACAAACTGTAAATGGGAGCGCCAGTAAGTGGCTCAATTCCATTTTCGACTTTTTCGCCAGCTCCGGCTACGCCCTTAAAACCATGTTCAGGAGTAAAAACTGCTTTTATAGTTACTCCATTTTCATGTGCTAATTTTATAAGATGATCGCCATTTTGATCCACGGAGGTCTGGTTCACCACCACAGCCACATTTTTACCCTTTAAAATGGCAAAATCATCTTCAGATAATACTTCTAACCCGCTTTGGTATTGTCCGCTTAAATAACTAACGTATCCAGAGATTAGAAGAATAGCTATCATTCCAATACCTTTTTTTAATCCTGCAAAATGCAGTCCATATACAACCAGTAGATTAAGGATGACTGCAATCCCGATAAACCAGGTCCAGGCAACTCCCAGCCATTGGAGAAAAAATACCGTGCCTAAACTTGAAAGTAGCCCAATGATGAGAACCGGAATACTAAATTCTTTTTTTGATCGGGACAAGATAAACAAACTCAGCAATCCCCCATAGGTAAAGGAAGCAATTTTCAACCCCAATACTACCACTGCTGTATTACCTTCATCAAAAAATAATGCCAAAAGAATAAGCAGAATCGCCCAGACGCCACTCACAGTCATAGACCTTTTCAAACTGATATTTTTCTGCATCCAATCATGAATTGTGGATGACGCCAATGAATTGATAGATGAACTCAGTGTGGACATTGCCGCCGAAAGTACACCTGCCAGGAGTATTCCCCGTACCCCAATGGGCAAATGGTCAACTATAAAAGTGGAGAGTTCCCTGTCTTTAGTCATTTCAACGCCGCCAGTATAAATCCAGATAAGTGAACCTGCCATTAGAAATACTGCAAATTGGAGAAAGACAAAAAATCCGCTGCCGATCATAGCCTTGCGGGCAGAACTGAGATTACCGCAGGTTAGTACCCGCTGCACCATCATATAATCAGCGCCATGGGAGGCAAAGGAGAGCAGAATTCCCCCCAGGAAAGCAGAGCCAAAGAACCAGGCATCCTTGAACATATTATCTGTGGTAAAGCGAAATATCCGTGTTTTCCCGGCTTCTAATAAGGGTTCCCAGCCTGAAAATTCTACAGAGTTCAAAATGAAGAAGATGACAATAGCGCCCCCTGCCAAATACAGAACAAACTGAAAGCTATCCACCCAGAGAACGGTACGAATACCACCAGACAGAGTATAAACCATAGTCACTACACCAATTATGAGGACAGCCATCCAAATGGGCCAGCCCGTCACCACCTGTACTACCACTGCAGTAGCCAGAAAGCGTACCCCATCTGCAAATAATCGGGTAATAAGAAATATTCCTGAAGCAGTCTTCTGAACCGGCTTACCAAAACGTGAGCCTAATATCTCATATATGGAAGTAATATTACCTTTGAAATATTGGGGCAAGAGAAAAATCGAAACCAATACCCTGCCCAGAATATAGCCCATTGCCAATTGCAGAAAGAACCAATCACCACGGTAAGCTAATCCAGGTACGGACACAAAAGTAAGTACAGAAGTCTCCGTAGCCACAATAGAAAACATAGCTACCCACCAGGGGGTATTTTTCCCAGCTAAAAAGTAATCTTCAGTGGTGATATTTTTGCGAGAATTATATATTCCGTAAGCGGAAATTCCGCCCAGGAAAAGAAGAATGATGGTTAGGTCAATGATGTGCATGAATTATAGTTGATAGTTATTGGACACAGATCATTAGTCATTGGTCAATGGTCATTTGTAGTCATATCTATGCTTCCTGCCTCCTTACCCCTTACTCCTTTCTCCTCCAACCAATTCCTCCATCACCTTATTATAAAACTCTCTGCGAACACCGTACATTTCCTTACTTCCCATATCTCCTTTACGGCTGGGATGTACCCGGTTGGTTAACAATACGATGATAATCTCCTGATTGGGATCAATCCAGATTGAGGTACCAGTAAATCCCAAATGGCCGAATGAACCAGGAGTAAAGTAATCTCCAGCAATTGATTTACCAGATTGTGAGGGAGTATCCCAGCCCAAAGCCATGTCAGAGCCTTCCGGAATATTCTGTACAGTGGTAAATTCCTGCACCTGTGATTCCCTGAAAAAGCGCTTGCCTTTCCAGAGTCCACCATCTATCAGAATTTGTGCATATTTGGCTATATCCTCTGCTGTGGAAAAAAGACCTGCATGCCCAGAAACGCCCCCCATTAAAGAGGCATTCTCATCATGGACTTCGCCGTGAATGAGTCGATTTCTATAAAGGGTATCCAGTTCAGTAGGAGTAATTTTTATTTTCCAATCCCCAGGGGGTAAATAGCGTGTACTTTTCATTTCAAGAGGATCAAAAAACCAGGATTGTACCAGGCGGTCTAATGTCCGCCTACTTACTTTTTCAATAATGGAGGTGAGTAAAATAAATCCCAAGTCACTGTATTCAAAATGCGTACCCGGTGCTGCATTCAATTCCACATTCAGGATATAGTTCAATACATCCTCTTTGGTGTGTATCTGGTCATCTAAAAAGAATTGGTAATATCCTGGCAACCCGGAAGAGTGGGTTAGCAGATGGCGGATAGTAATTTCTTCCTTACCATTACCTGTAAATTGAGGGTAGAATTGCTGAACCGAATGATCCAGGGAAAGTTTTTTCTGTGAGATGAGCTTCATGGTGACCGGTACAGCAGCAAGCACTTTAGTCAGGGAAGCGATGTCATAAATAGTTTTATTATCTACTGATGGAGAACTTATATCGTAGGTATAATGTCCATAGCCACCGCTGTAAATAATGTTGCCATTTTGTATAACCGCAACCTGAGCTCCTGGGAATATATTGCTCTTTATGGCATTGTGTAAAACCGTCTCAGCATTTTGAATATTTATTGTATTCACCGAGTTCCAATTCTTAAATCTTTTCTTTTTTTTTATTCCAAAGCCCCTGGGTAATGCAGGAGATAAATCTACAGGAAGGGTTCCATTCATACCAGAGCGACCCCATAGGGCATCTGATGCAGCTTTTATGCTTACGCTTCCGTAACCGTATGCACAGACATAGGTTTCCAACATTTCATAAGCGGGTAAATAGGGACTGCCAAAACTGAATGTCACCATGGGAATACCCGTTTTCTGTAAATCTGCAAGCAGCAGGGAATGAGTGGAATCAATACTGGCAATCCCCTTATCCATTCTAATTCGAACAACCAGGGATATTACTAAATGATCAATCCCCTCCATTTTGTCCAGCACATCTTTTCTCCCTAGTTCAGATATGGGGTCATTTATGAAAATTTCTTTTACATGTCCGTGGGTTCGACCAATATCTGAACTGAAGGATTTCACATAGCCTCGGGCGCCATCATCTAAAGAGAGAATGATGTGTGCCAACGAATCTATATTTTCAGGATGTAGAGGCAACCGATTATTTTCATCCTTTACAAGGGTTATTGATTTTCTTGCAATTTCGCTGGCTTTGTTTTGGTGCTTAGGAATTCCAATTATGGTTTCCAATTCTGAAAAGGGAGGTTGAGCTGCATCTGATAAAAGTCCTGCTTCAGCCTTCATTTTCCATATTTTTTCAACAGACTCATTTATTCGTTTTTCACTAATTCTGCCAGATTGCACAGCCTCCACAAGGGAATTAATTGTATGTTTCACATCCATAGGTAAAAGGAGAATGTCAACCCCAGCTTCCACGGCTCTCACTGCAGATTCACCTGCCCAGGCCATTTGGGTCAGCCCCCCCATTTCCATGCCGTCGGTTATGATGATGCCATCAAACCCCATTTCTTTTCGAAGCAGGTCAGTAGTAATAGCAACAGAATGGGATGCCGGATCCCCACTCTCATCCAATCCCGGAAGTGCAATATGCCCCACCATGATCATTTTTACTCCCGCCTCTACCGCTTTTCTAAATGGATACAACTCAAGGGAGTCCAACTCTGCCCGGCTGCCTTCGATGGTGGGCAAACTTGTATGGCTATCTGCAGCCGTATTGCCATGTCCAGGAAAATGTTTAGCACAGGTCACGAGTCCATTATCTTGGGCACCCTGAATAAAGGCTGAGCCAAATTTTGAAACAATTTCCCGATTATCACCGTATGCCCTGAAATTAATTATAGGATTTTTTGGATTGTTGTTTATATCCATCACAGGTGAAAAAGTCACATGAACACCCAATGGCCTGGCTTCCAGGGCGGTGATTCTACCCTGGTCGTAGGCGAGGGTGCTGTCTCCTGTTGCTGCTATAGCCATATTGCTGGGGAACAGGGTTCCGCCACCCATCCATTGTCCCAGACCTCTTTCATAATCAGCCGCAACCAATAGGGGATATTTAGCCCATTTTTGAAATTGCTGAATATTGTAGTAACTGCCATGAATACTTCCGCCAAAGGATATTACTCCCCCAATTCCGTCATTCTTCAGCCAATTTTCAAGAGAATTTCGATACCAATGTTCACTATGATAATAGTCCCCTCGAATTCGCACCATAATCATTTGGGCTATTTTTTCCCTGAGGGTTAAATGGGAGATGGTTTCTAGGTTCTGGGCTCTGGGTGCCGGGATGGGTGGCGCAGCACATGCCACAAACATGAGTAATATGAGTAGAATCCTAC
>DTTG01000021.1:0-8949 GCA_012964845.1 Fidelibacterota bacterium | reverse complement strand
GGGATGGGTGGCGCAGCACATGCCACAAACATGAGTAATATGAGTAGAATCCTACTCATTAATTAAATTTCGGGCAACACGAGTAGATACTCCCGTTAGGAATTCGTAGGGTATTTTTTTATATTTAATTGCCAAATATTCCAATCGGGTATTTTCATGTTCTCCACCCCAAAATACAGCTTCATCCCCCTCTTTAATTGTATCCTCACCGCAATTTATTGCAATTAAATCCATAGACACCTTACCTATGATGGGATATTGTGAGCCCTTTATTTCTACGCTGCCCGAATTGGAAAATACTGTGGGAATACCATCGGCATATCCTGCCTGAAGCAGTGCAATTTTCTCATCCTTTTCAGCAGTGTAAAGTCGGCTATATCCCACCGAATCACCTGCATTCATTTTTTTCACCAATACAACAGGGGCTTTCATTTTCATCACCGGATTTAGTGAATGGTGAGGTTTTCCAAGCGGCGAGATACCGTACAGGGATATGCCGGGACGCACCATATTAAAGTGAGAATCCGGACAATTTAGAATACCTGCAGAATTAGCAATATGAAAATATTTTATATCAGGTAAAATACTATTGGCTAATTTTATAACCTTCCGGAATTGATCCAATTGCCAATCGCGATACTTAGTATCATTTTCCTCAGCTGTGGCAAAATGGGAATATACCCCCTCCACCCGGATTTCAGGGGTCTCTGACAACATTTGTATAATTGACTCGGCATTTTCAAAGCGGACACCCATCCGACCCATACCCGTATCAATTTTTAAATGGGCAAAAATGGGTGAATTTGCTGAAGCATTTTCTTTAAGTTCAAGCAGATCCTCAATTGAGTTAATAGTGCAGTGAACTTGACCAGAATTATACAATTCAAAATTATCGGAAGTGATTTTTCCCAAATGTAAAATGGGCTCTCGAATGCCGGCATTTATGAGCTCCACAGCCTCACTGCCTAAAGCAACACAGAATCCATGGACACCCATATCTGATAAAACATGTGCAATTGGAATAGCTCCATGTCCGTATGCATTTGCCTTAATAACTGCCATAACTTCAGCAGCCCCCACCATTTTTTTAATGGCGAGATAATTGTGTTTTAAATGATCAAGATGAATATCGGCTTCAGGCTGGAGCAAGTGCGTCTCCTTTTACGATGTCACTCACTTTTATATCAACATCATGTATTTTAGCAGCTAGAATACCAGCGCCATAAGCAGGGGAAATTGAAGAAAAAGTCCACTTTATTTCAGGAAAATTAAATCGAAGGTCATCATTTAATGATTTTCTAAAAAAATCATTTCTAATTACAGAACCATTTCCTGATAACACAATCTGGTTTTCATTATAATCCAATTCATCTGTTAAGGCTATAATATATTCAGAGACAGCATGGGTGGCTTCTTGCATAATGGATAGTGCCACTTCATTCCCTTTTTCAGCCAACCCAATTATGGATTCAGCTATCCCCGCGATGATAGACACAGCATCTACACTTTCGTTTAGATTTTCCATTGCTACCTGAAATTCTTCTTCATCCACATGGCTTAAGAAAACAGACATGATTTCTTCCAAGTCTTTATCACCCAAAACAGATGTTTCGTTCAAGGTCAGGTTTAGCAGAGCTTGTCTCCCGATCCAATATCCACTGCCCATATCGCCTTGATCATGTCCCTTTCCTGCCTGCCGGATTGTTTTCCCTTCTGTATTTCGGGACATGCAATTAACACCGGTACCAACCGTCACCAATATACCGAAATCACCCGGGCATCCCAGAATAAATGCCGCTTCATCATCATTCATAATTATCGTCCGCTGTGATAATTTAATATTATCTAACTTGCCAAAAACCATGTCACGGCCATCCTGACTTGACGAACCAGCCAATCCCAGGCCAATTGCATCTACATATTCTAAGGGGATATCTGCAGCACTGCATAAATTATTTATGATATCATGAATACGGGTTGAAGCAACCTCTCCATTCACAGATAAATTGCTCCCCTTATCAATTATTGAGGCAATGGTTTCTCCCGCATCTGTAAATAAAATACCTCTCGTTTTGGAGGCACCTCCATCTACACCAATTATATAAAATTTATCTTCATTATTCATATTTTTCTAAATATTTTATGACTGATTATAAGCGTAATAATACCAATAAAAATTGTTCCAAACAGAGTCAGGAAAAATCCAGCCCAATTAAATGGATTATGTAAAATAACGGACCTGACATTTTCAAATGCGGCTGTTGTGGGGATTGTATTGACAACAGAAAGAAACGAGTAAGGGTAATATTTTAGGGGTATGAAATTTCCAAATCCCATGGTGATTCCCATAAATAGGATAAACGAAATATTAACAAAAAATATTCCATTTGAAACCAGCATTCCAATTAAGGTACCCACTACCGAAAAATGTAAAATTAAAGTGAACATTTGAATAGAAATAATGAGGATACTGCTTAAACTGAGGTACTCGTTATTTAGGGTTGATGTAATGAGGATTGCCACAATAAATTGACCAATACCATACATCATACCTCTTGCAATATTTATGATCAATAAATCCAGGTTTGATATTGGTGATTTTAATAGCGCATCAATCTGTTGTGACTCAAATTGTATTTTTCTCATTCGACTTGCAGATTGCAAAAAAGCAGTCATTCCTGCAGCAGTTATCCATATCCCCCCAGCAGACCAGTTCAAATACCGAATATCCATGGTGATAATTCTTGAAAGGGGAATTGCTAAAAATGTATGAATAACAATAGGCATTAAGACCCAAAACAGCACTGTAGGAAATACATGCTTTTTAAATTCTAATAATTCACGTTTAAACAGAGGTAATAGGGGATTCATTCCAAGCCTCCTTCAGTGAGCCCAATAAATAAATCCCTCAGCCTGCAAATACTGGTATCAAGGTCTGCTAAGTCGTGTTCTAATGCCAGGCGCAGAACTTTGAAAAATTGTTGGCGTTCACGGGAATAAAATTCTAACTCTAACCCTTTCAATCTAGGGCGAAGTATTCTGGGAAATTGTTCAAGTTGATCCATAAATTCTTGAGGAGGTTCTTTAGAAAACTTTAGTCGATAATTGGTGAGTCCATGAGTGGTTTCAATCAATCTTTCCAGGGTACCATCCATTTTGATGTTTCCTTGATGAAGAATGGCAATTCTGTTGGCATAGCGTTCTGCCTCAGTAAAATTTTGGGTGGCAAATATTATGGTTTTATCATAGTGAAGTTTATCTAAAATATTCCAAACTGTACTCCGGCTATGAGGATCCATTCCTGTTGTGGGTTCATCCAGCAATAATACTTTTGGGTCATGGACCAAGGCACGGGCAAATAATATTTTTCTCTGCAGACCAAAGGCCTGATCATAAGGAGATTGTTTTAAAAATTGAGTAAACCCCAGTAATTCTGCCCAATGGAGGGTATTTTTCCTGGCTTCAGCTGAGGTTAATCCATGCAGTTGTCCGTGGATAGAAATATTATCAAATATAGTGAGGTCATCATCCAGATTAATATTCTGGGGCATATACCCGCACATGGATCGTGTTTCTAAACTTCTGCTGCTAATATCCTGCCCATGAATATATACAGACCCCGTATCTTTTTCGATAAGACCTACCAGTAATTTTAATATCATGGACTTCCCCGACCCATTTTCTCCAATGAGTACAAAGGTAGATCCCTTCTCCACACCAAAGGATAAATCTGCCAGCAGGGTTTTCCTGCCAATTGCTTTTCCTACAGCTTTAAATGTTATTGATGCTTCCAAGTTATTTCCTTAATGCTTTTTAAGTTCCTGAGTGCCTAAGTTCGGAGTTCCTAAGTTACAGAGTTGCAAAGTGCCATAGCGCGCCTATCAAAGCAATAGAGTAATAGATGGGTTGCAAAGTCTCTAAATCAAAAATCACTATTCCCTATTCATTATTCACAATTTTTCTTCTCCTTACTCCTACCTCCAGTCTCCTATTCTAATTAATGTGCTTCATACCAACTGCTCCCATAGTTCCAATCAACTTTTAAGGGGACAGATAAACTCACCGCTCCTTCCATTTTTTCTACCACCATGGCGGCTAATTTATCAACCTCAGCTTTTGGACATTCAAATAAGAGTTCATCATGAATTTGGAGAATCATTTTGCTTTGGTAGTTTTCACTCTCCATTTTATTATGAATGTTTATCATGGCAATTTTTATGATATCCGCTGCGGTACCCTGAATTGGCATGTTAATTGCTACCCGCTCTTCTGCCTGCACAATATTCCGATTGGAAGCATCCAGATTGCCCGTTTTCCGGCGGCGTTTATACAGTGTCTCCACATAGCCTCTGTCTCTTGCCAGGGATATTGTTTCATCCATATATTTTCGGATTCCGGGATAGGTAGCAAAATAATTGTCAATGAGAATTTTGGCATCTGCCATGGAAATTCCCAATTCCTGACTCATGCGGTAGGGACCTGCACCATACATAATGCCAAAATTAACCACCTTGGCAGATCTCCGCTGATCAGGGGTTACTTCTGCTTCAGCAATACCATTTACCAATGCTGCCGTTCGACTATGAATATCCGAATTTTCTTCAAAAGCTTTGATCAGTTCAGGCTCTTGTGAATAATGCGCCATGATGCGCAGTTCCACCTGGGAATAATCCGCTGATAAAATTACCCAATCAGAATTCTGGGGTACAAAGGCTTTGCGGACTTCCCTCCCTGTTTCAGTACGAATTGGGATATTCTGAAAATTAGGCGATGTACTAGATAGTCTACCCGTTGCGGCAATGGTCTGATTGAGTGAAGTGTGCACCCTTCCGGTTTCCTTATTCACATAATTGGGTATGGCATCCACATAAGTATTCTTCAGCTTTGCCAAATGACGGTATTTCAACACTTCTTCCGGTAATGGATGATAATTTTTCAACACCGCCAACACCTCTACTGCTGTACTACGCTTACGGATTGGCTTTAATTCCAATTCATCAAATAAAATTTCACCTAACTGTTTGGGCGAATTAATGTTAAACTCCCTGCCTGCCATCTGGTGGATTTTTTCCGTCAGTTTTTCTAATCCTTCTCCAAATTGTCTGGAAAGATCTGCAAGAAAGTCCAAATTCAAATACACCCCATTTTTTTCAATAGTAGTGAGCACTGGTATTAAGGGAATTTCAATATCATTATAGGGCTCAAATAAACTTTCTTTTTCCAATTTATCTTTTAAAATTTCTGCTAGCTGAAAGGCAATATCCGCATCTTCACTGGCATAAAAAGCAATATCCTCCAGGGGTACCTCTGCCATAGATTTCTGGTGCAGCCCCGTACCAATGAGATTATCAATGGGGACCATTCGATAATTCAAATAATCAATGGAGAGGTAATCCATTTTGTAGGAGTTTTTCTCAGGATGGAGCATATACTCGGCAATCATAGTGTCAAATACTATATTTCCTAAATGAATACCATAGCGACTGAGCACCAAGGCATCATATTTAATATTCTGTCCGCAGAAACGATTATTTTCATTTTCAAAAATGGGTTTGAGTTTTTCTAAAACTGCATCCAGAGTTAATCCGGGTTTGGACTCTTTTTCGGGGTATTCTACAGGAATATAATAGCCATCATTTGCTTTAACTGAAAATGACAAGCCTACAATATCCGCTTGAAGAGGTGTAATAGAGGTGGTTTCCAAATCGAATGAAATAAGCTCCGCATTGGAAATTGTGGTAATTAATAAATCTAAATCCGTTTGGGTCAAAATGGTTTGGTAATTCTTATCCGGCTGTTCCAAAGCAACGACACCATTACCACTTAGCGCCTCAACCTGGGTGATAAGAGAATACATTTCTAAATCCTGGAAATCATAGGTAAGTGCCTCTCCATCCATATCTTTTCGGATGAGTTCTTCAATATGAAATTCTACGGGTACATCACAGTGGATGGTCACAAGCTCTCGGGATAGATGAACCAAATCCCGGCCATTTTGCAGGCCCTCCCGTACACGCTTATTTTTGGCTTCATCGGCATGCTCCAGAATAGTTTCAATATCTTTATATTGATCCAGCAGTTTCTTGGCAGTTTTGGGTCCCACACCATCAACACCCGGCACATTATCAGAGGTATCACCCACCAATGCCAGCATATCAATTATTCCATCTGGACCAACCCCCCATTTCTCCTTCACCTTTATTTTATCATAAATGGTGGTGGGTTTAAAGCGGTTGCCGGGGGAATACATAAAAGTGGTCTCAGAAACCAACTGCATCATATCCTTATCACCGGTGACCATATAGGTAACCAGCCCAGCCTGTTCGGCTTTTTTCACTAGAGTTCCGATAATATCATCGGCTTCATAGCCTGGTTTTTTTAAGATGGGGATATTGGTATGAGAAATTACTTCGTACAGAGGCTCCAACTGCTCTACTAATTCATCGGGCATTTTTTCCCGTGTGGCTTTGTATTCAGTGTAGAGTTTATGGCGAAAAGTGGGCTCCTTGCAGTCCAGCACCACCGCAATATAATCGGGATTTTCATCCCGCAAAAGTTTGAAAAGTGAGTTCATGAAACCAAAAATGGCAGAGGTATGGCGACCATCCTTGGTTGTGAGTGGATTTTTAATCATGGCAAAATGGGCTCGGTAGATTTGAGCCATTCCATCAATGAGAAATAAGCGTTTTGGTGATGTCATGAATTAAGTGAAGAATTGTGGAAATTCTAAGAGGAAATTTTAGACAGGTTTATGGGCTCTGAACAACGGAATAATCTTCAAATTAACCACGAATTACACAAATGACAATTAATTTATGGTAGGGGCGAGGATTGCCTCGCCCTAAGGGATTTCGGGATGGGTAACCTCCGCCGGAGGGCGGACACCCAAGTCCCTACCAAATATATTATTTGTAGGGACAAACACCCATCTAAAACGATGGGCAGGCATTATTCAAAATTCCCTATTCGCTATTCTCTATTTGGAGAGAGAGCCTTTCATCTCCTGGGTGATGTAGCCATTAATTTCCTTATTATCTACATTATAACTGGTGCTATCCTGAATGGCTCTGAGAACATCTCTGCGGCTGATTTGTCCCACTAGTTTTTTTCCTTTCACTACAGGCATACGGCGAAAATTATGCTGCAGGAAAACATCTGCCACTGAAAATAAATCACTATTGGGTTTCACGGTTGACACCACATCTGTCATAAAATTCGAAACAGTACCGCCTGGCATATCATAAAATGATCCATTTGCAAATATTCGCAGGCAATCTTTTTCCGATAATATTCCCACCAGATTATTATTATCATCTATAACGGGCGCCCCGGAAATTCTATTTTTCAGGAGAAGTCCAATAGCAAAGTACACATCCATATCTCTGGTGAGGGTGATGAGTCGGGTGATCATATAATTTTTTACAACTGGTATGTGTTCCATAGCCTATCCTTTATATTAAATTGATAAATCTATTCTTATATCTTATTATGAAATTGGAAAATAAACAATGGATTTATTATTTGAATGTCTTCTCTGAATGGGAATAAATTTTCACGCTTAAATTTTCACTAAATCTAATGAACTAAAAATTTGGAATTCTATTATTACATTATTATGAGCGGAGCAGGATTCCTGCTTCTGGTTTTTATCCATGATATGGTTCAAAAGAAACATGCCATATTGAGGAACTTCCCGCTTGTGGGACATCTCCGTTATCTGTTAGAAAAAATCGGGCCGGAACTTCGTCAATACTGGGTTGCCAACGACAAGGAAGAAATGCCCTTTACCCGCGCCGAAAGATCATGGGTTTATGCCACATCCAAGAAGCAGAACAATAATTTTGGATTCGGTTCATCGGAACTCATGTACGATACCGGCTATCCGATTCTGAAGCACTCTGCCTTCCCTACCAGGGATAAATATGATGCCCATGGAAACCTGCTCACTTCGTCCATGCCCTGTGCCAAACTCATTGGCGCTGCCCATAATCGAAAAAATTCTTATAGACCTGAATCCATTGTAAATATCTCAGCCATGTCTTTCGGCTCATTGGGGAAAAATGCAGTTGCCGCCCTTAATTTAGGCGCTAAGGAAGCTCATTGTTACCATAATACCGGCGAGGGGGGTATCAGTCCGTATCACAAATTGGGTGGTGACTTGGTCTGGCAAATTGGCACCGGATATTTTGGAGCCCGGGATGCAGAAGGAAAATTTTCAATGGAGGTATTCAAACAGGCTATTGAGAATAATCCCACGGTAAAAATGATTGAGATTAAACTCTCACAGGGAGCTAAGCCCGGCAAAGGCGGCATCCTGCCCAAGGATAAAATCACAGAGGAAATCTCCAAAATCAGGGGCATCCCCCGAGACAGGGATTGCATATCGCCAAATAGTCATAGTGAATTTACTAATGTATCTGAACTGGTAGAATTTATTGAATCACTTGCAGACATTTCGGGATTGCCTGTTGGAATTAAAAGCGCTGTTGGTGAATCTAAATTCTGGGAAGAATTAGCAACCCAAATGAAAGCAACCAATCAAGGTCCCGATTTTATTACTATTGACGGAGGTGAAGGCGGTACCGGTGCAGCTCCCCTGGCATTTGCGGACCATGTTTCCCTTCCCTTTAAAATCGGCTTTAAAAGGGTCTATACCATTTTCAAGAATCATGATCTCATAAATGATATTACCTGGATTGGCAGTTCAAAATTAGGCTTTCCAGACAGAGCTGTGGTGGCATTTGCCATGGGCTGTGACCTCATAAATATTGCCCGTGAATCCATGCTTTCAATTGGCTGCATCCAGGCGCAGCAATGCCATACGGGCCATTGCCCTTCAGGTGTTGCCACCCATAATGCCTGGTTGATACGGGGAGTGGACGTTCCCACCAAATCAAAACGAGCTGCCCAGTTCTTAAAAGGCCTGCGGAAAGAAATACTCCAGCTCAC
>DTTG01000020.1 GCA_012964845.1 Fidelibacterota bacterium | reverse complement strand
GTAAATAATATTTTCTCATATAGACATAAAAAGGGAGAAATGGTTTCAGGGTTATTATACGATGCCTATTTGAAGCGTTTGGTAAATTCTGTGCCTAAGCCTGATACCCTTGCTGTTTCCGATTTTTATGAAAAAAATAAATATGATAAATATATGGAAGAAGAGAAAATAACACTTCGAGAAATAAAGGTTGCCAATAGAGCTGTAGCAGATAGTCTGCTCGCCCTTCTTGACGCCGGCGCAGACTTTACCTTGTTGGCTCAACAAAATAGTTCTGTAAACCCTGATGGCGGCGGACTGTTTGGCCCTTTTCAAAGGAGTGGTAATAGGCTGCTCTTTGATGCTGCTTCCTTATTGAATGAGGAAGAGATAAGCCCCGTGTTGCCTTCCTCTAAAAATAGTTTCTCAATTATTCAACTTGTTAACCAGATTTCTGCAGCACCAATCCGCCTTGATCGTGTTTATGTACGAATCGAATCATTATTAATTAAAGAGGGACAGTCTGAGGCTAAAACTGTAGGTGTTGACGGGTTATTAAATCTATACACTGTTGTTAAAAATACGGAATTGTTGTTTTAAATAATGTTCTTTAATAGGTTGGTTTTAATTATTTATTTTATCTTCTCTGTGTGTTTTTCACAGGGGAGGGTGGATGGCGTGGCTGCCATAGTGGGTAAAAACGTTATTCTCCACAGCGACGTGCTGCAACAGGCTCAGTTTGTTGCTATGGACCAACAGATTGATCCATCGAAAAACCCCTACCTTTTTGAAAAAATTTACCTTTCAACACTAAATAATATTATTAATCAATATGCTGTTTTGGATGTTGCTGCAAAAGACACCAATATTGTTGTTTCAAATGATGAAGTGGACAGGGCATTAAGTCAACAGATAGATGATTTTATTTTTAAGGCTGGTTCAGAAGAATTGTTTTTAGAAATGGCGGGGATGTCAATGAGACAAATAAGGGCCGATTATTGGCAGGATATACGTGACATGATGATTGTTGAAAGATTTCAATATTCTAAAATCCAAAATGTTGATGTGAGCCGTATTGAAGTATTACAGTTTTATAATTCGTTTAAAGATTCTATTCCTTCTTCACCTGAAAAATATAGTTTTAGCATAATAGAAATTCCTTTTTCTGCCAGTGAGAACTCTGACACAATAACAATTAATTTCCTAAAGGAATTAAAAGGACAAATCCAGTCTGATGTTGCTTCGTTTGATTCTATCGCTCAAATATATTCACAAGATCCCGGTTCGGCCCCTACAGGCGGTTATCTTGGTTTTACGCCCAGGGGTGCACTTGTAAGGGAGTATGAAGAGGTTGCTTATTCAATGGATGTTGGAGAAATAAGCGACCCTGTAAAATCAGAGTTTGGTTACCATTTAATTCGACTGTTAGATAAACAGGGTGAAAAAATATCTACTCAACATATTCTCAGGGCTACTGTTTTTTCTGATGAAGATAAAGCACAAATTTATAAGTCGGTCTATGATATTTATTCTCAAACCGCGGGGAATACTTCTCTCTTTGATTCTCTTTCTACCGTCTATTCAAAAAAATATAAAAACAGTTCGGGCAAATATTCTGACTTTCCAGTTTCCCGTATTCCGGGCTATATTTTCACCCAGCTTGAATTATTAATTTTTGATGAATTATCGCAACCAATAAAAGTTGAAAACGGGTATCTTTTAGTTTATTTTTATAAACATCAGAAAGAGTTTGTTCCTGATGTAGATAATTCTTGGGATTTAATTTATAAGTATGCGAAACAAAAAAAACAAAACACCTTTTTCAGCGAGTGGGTAAATAATATTAAAACTGACATATATATAAATATTTTCAATAATTAGTGTTGGTAAATTTGTTTTTATTAAAGTTATAAACATTGTTATTAACATAAAGGGTTGGTTTAAATAAACAATTTATTTGATATTATTTAACTTAGTTAAAAAGTCTTCTGACTTATTTTAAACATATCAACTCTTCTATAATAAATCAAATACTATTATTAATTATATATCTATATATTTATATATCTAATTCTCTTTTGATAAGTATGATATTTAGAGATAAACTTCTATGATGAAAAGGAGCTAAATTCAACTAACTAACCAGGGTATAAAAAATGAAATTTTCAATAAACAAAAACACACTTCTAAAAAAGCTACAGTTATTATCCAAAGCCATACCATCAAGATCAACACTTCCTATAATTAGCAGTGCATTATTTACGACAAAGGGAAATCAGTTAAGTATGCGGGCAACAGATTTAGAAATATCAATCAACATTAAATGTGACATAACGGGTGGTGGGGAAGGTTGTATAGCTATTCCTTTAGGGAAATTATTAGAAATTACGAGTGTAATGCCTGAAAGTGATATAGATTTTAATGTATCGGATATAGGAAAAATGAACATTTCCTGTAATTCTGGGCGCTACACGATAATGGGACAATCTTCAGAAGAATTTCCTTCGGAACAAGCTATTGAAAATAGCCAAACCCTTCAAATTTCTTCAAAAGAATTAAAAGATATAATTAATAATACTTCTTATGCTGCAAGTAAAGATGATTTAAAACCAGTTCTTCAAGGCGTCTTATTTCAAATACAAAATGATGGGATTGTTTCTGTGGCAACAGATGGACATAGACTGGTAAAGTTAGAAAAGAAAAAACTTCATTCTTTAGATTATACAGGCGATGTGGTTGTACCAATAAAATTTTTATCACTACTAACCACACAGCTAACAGGGGATGGAGAGGTATCAATGCTGATTGGGGATAATCATATCCAAGTACAGCTTAAAGACGTAACCATAACAACACGAATTATTAAAGATCCCTATCCAGACTATGAGGGGGTGATACCTAAAAACAACACAAAAACACTCGTAATTAATAAAGATAGTTTTACAGAAGCAATAAAAAGAGTATCTATTTTTTCTAATAAATCGAGCAGGCAAGTTGCCCTTGAACTTTCTGAAAACAGCCTTACAATTACGACTGAAGACCCGGAAAATATAACAACAGGGAAAGAAACATTGGATTGTGAATATGATGGTGAACCAATGACAATCGGTTATAATGCACTTTATTTGAAAGAAGTTTTACAACACCAAGATTCTGATGAAATAAAAATAATGCTTAATTCACCATTGAATGCAGGGCTATTTCTCCCGATGGATCAAAATAATAACGATAACAAAACAACCCTTCTTATGCCAATTAGGTTGAATGATTAAATTGTTGAATTATAAAAGTTTTTATTGAACGACAATTAAACAAACACATTAAACCTCTTTGAAACCCAAATCTATTAAGACCGTATTATCTGACTATTTTAAAGGGACCAACTTTAAAGAAATTAATGCAGCAATAAACATTAGTACAGCCTGGAAAAATATTGTTGGAAAAACTATTGCAAAAAACACAGAAATACAAAATTTTAAAAACGGAAAAGTAACGGTAAAAACAGTCAATCCAATATGGAGAAATGAACTGATTTTTCAAAAAGAAGACCTATTAAACAGGCTTAAAAAAGAAGAACCGGAATTAAATATAAAAGAACTAGAATTCAGATGATAGAAAATCAGACCACCCCAGAATATAGTGCAGATAAAATAACAGTTTTAAAAGGGCTGGAGGCCGTAAGAAAGCGTCCAGCTATGTACATTGGTGATGTGGGCACAAAAGGCCTCCACCATCTTGTATGGGAAGTTGTAGACAATTCCATTGATGAGGCTATGGCGGGGCATTGTACCCAAATTAATGTATCCATCCTGCCCAATGGCGGAATAAGTGTAGAAGATGATGGTAGAGGTATTCC
>DTTG01000019.1 GCA_012964845.1 Fidelibacterota bacterium | reverse complement strand
CGGGTTAAAAAACTGGGACTTGAAGATGTTATTGGTATCACCGGAAAAGTGGTGGCTCGCCCGGAAGATGCCGTAAATAAAAAGATACCCACTGGTGAAATTGATGTGGAAGTTACTGAGCTTACTATTTACAATGAGTCAGCGCCACCCCCATTTGATATTAATGACCGTAACTCAGCTTCTGAAGACCATCGCTTAAAATATCGTTATCTAGAACTCCGGACTAAAGAGCTGCAGCATAATATGCTCATCCGGCATAAGGCTGCTATAGCCACGCGAAATTTTATGAATGATCAGGATTTTGTGGAAATAGAAACGCCAGTTTTGATGAAGTCCACACCGGAAGGTGCCCGGGATTTCTTAGTACCCAGCCGACTTCATACTGGGCGGTTTTATGCTTTGCCGCAATCTCCCCAAACCTATAAACAGCTACTCATGGTTTCTGGCTTTGATAAGTATTTCCAAATTGTAAAATGTTTTAGGGATGAAGATTTTAGGGCAGATCGCCAACCAGAGTTCACCCAGATTGATATTGAAATGTCGTTTGTAGATCAGGATGATATCATAAAACTCGGCACAGACCTCACGCGACATATTTGGAAAACGGTGAATAATGTGGAATTGCCGGAAGAATTTCCCGTTTTGAATTACCATGATGCCATGGAACGCTACGGCTCTGATAAACCAGACATCCGCTTTGAAATGGAGCTGCAGGAAATGGCTGGATTTGTAGAAAAATCTGATTTTAATACTTTTAAATCCGTATTGGAATCTGGAGGTAGAGTTAAAGCTTTGGTCTGCCCCAATGCATCTACCTACAGCCGAAAAGTCATTGATGAACTCACAGATTACTTGAAAAAATATTTTGGTGCTAAGGGCTTGGCATGGATGAAGTGCGTTGATGGAAAATTAGATGGCGGCATCAGTAAGTTCTTTCCTGAATCGGTGCAAAATGACATGATAGCTCAACTTGGCATTGAGAATGACTGTGTACTATTTATGGTGGGAGATAATGCCAAAACGGTTTTCTCAGCTCTAGGAGCCCTCCGTAATGAATTGGCAAAACGAGAAAACCTAATTGATGCCAACAAATGGGCACCGCTCTGGGTGGTGGACTTCCCCCTAGTGGAATGGAACGAAGACAAAAACCGGTGGGATGCTCTGCACCATCCTTTTACATCTCCCAATTTAGAAGATTTAGCCAAATTGGATTCAACTCCGGGTGATGTTCGTTCTTTTGGCTATGATATTATAATGAATGGTTACGAATTAGGGGGTGGGTCCATCCGTATTCATGACCGAGATTTACAAGCACGAATTTTTAAACTCCTGGGGATTTCTGATGAAGATGCTCAGGAAAAATTTGGATTTCTCATGGACGCCTTCAAGTACGGAGCACCTCCTCATGGCGGAATGGCATTTGGCTTTGATAGAATTGTTATGCTGTTAGCTGGCTCCCATCAAATCCGTGATGTAATAGCATTCCCTAAAACCACATCGGCCTTATCGCTCATGGATAATTCCCCTTCACCAGTTTCAGAAGAACAACTGGAAGAGCTGCATTTGCAAGTGATTCAAGATAGCGAAGACTAATTGATATACATTATACTAATTGTGTAAATTACTCGGCTTTATGAAACCGATTTTTTTCAAAATTAAAACAGCTCTAATCCCCATTGTGGGTGTTGGAGCTTTTTAATGTAATTTGGAGTAGTTCTGAAAAAGAAAATTGATATTTCCGGTGTTGACTCCCTATCTTTTATGGGTGTTGGCGACCAAAATATAAAAACCATTCAGGAAACGGTGAAGGCCCAGATTGTTGTCAGGGGGTCTGCCATGCATTTGGACGGCAGCAAAGATGATATTAAGCTGATTGAACTGGTGGTGAATGAAATGATGCTCACCATTAATAATAAGGGTTTTGTAGAACCGGAAGATATCCGGAATTATTTAGCTTCTCTTAAAAATGGAGAGCCATCCACCATGAATGGAAATAGTGAAGAACCGGTGGTTCTCTACACCCATAAAGGCTCTGTGAATGCCCGGACTGGTGGGCAAAAGAAATATCTGGAAGCTGTGAAGGAAAATGATATTGTTTTTGCCATTGGCCCAGCCGGAACTGGTAAAACCTATCAAGCAGTAGCCATGGCAGTTTCCGCCTTAAAAAGCAGAGCAGTTGACCGCATAATAATTACCCGCCCTGCAGTGGAAGCAGGGGAAAGGCTGGGGTTTCTGCCTGGTGATTTAAAGGAAAAAGTGGATCCCTATCTTACACCTTTATATGATGCCCTCAATGATATGATCCCTCATGATAAGCTTAAAATCTACTTGGATCAGCGTACCATTGAAATTGCCCCTTTAGCCTATATGCGGGGGCGAACCTTGCACAATTCATTTATCATATTAGATGAAGCACAAAATGCAACCCCCATGCAAATGAAGATGTTTCTTACTCGTTTAGGCGTAACCTCAAAGGCTATCATTACTGGAGATGTTACCCAAATTGATTTGCCGATACATGATAGGTCGGGACTCATTGATGCAACCAATATATTGAAAAAGGTGGATGGGATCTCATTTGTCCATTTTGATGAAACGGATGTGGTTCGGCATACATTGGTGAAAAATATTATTAAAGCTTACGCAAAGAGTGATACCAAAACGAAAAAGGTAAAAAAGGATTAATACATGTCCAATAATTCAGTAATAACAGCAATTGCCCGTACAGCTATTGGAAGTTTTCAGGGAGTGCTCAGTTCTGTTCCTACGGTTCGTTTAGGAGCTGCAGTTATTAAATCGGCAGTTGAACGCGCAGGATTAATGGGTGAAGACATAGACGAAGTCATAATGGGGAATGTGTTGTCTGCCGGAGAAGGGCAGGCACCGGCACGGCAGGCAGCTATTTATGCAGGACTCCCCGATTCGGTGGAATGTATGACCATTAATAAGGTCTGTGGTTCTGGTTTAAAATCCGTCATGCTGGCAGATCAGGCAATCCGATGTGGTGATGCTGAGGTGGTTGTTGCCGGAGGTATGGAGAACATGAGTTTATCCCCATATTATTTAATGGATGCCAGAGGTGGTATGCGATTAGGTCATAAAAAAGTGGTGGACTCCATAATTGGTGACGGATTATGGGATCCCTATGGTGATATGCATATGGGGAATTGTGCGGAAGTTTTAGCAAAAGAGGAAAACTTCAGCCGGGAAGACCAGGATGCTTTTGCTGTAGAATCGTATCGCCGGTCCTTAGAAGCCATTGAAATTGGGTATTTTAAGGATGAAATTACTCCAGTTGAAATTTCTCAACGAAAAGGTGACCCTATAATTATAGATACTGATGAAGAACCGGGAAGAGGGAAACCGGAAAAAATAGCTAAACTGAGGACTGCATTTGAAAAGGATGGGACAATTACTGCAGCCAATGCCAGCAGTATAAATGATGGTGCAGCAGCGCTGGTGGTCATGTCTGCCGAAAAAGCAACAGAATTAAATTCAAAGCCCATTTGTAAAATAGTTGCACAAACCTCCGTAGCACATGAGCCACTTTATTTTACAACTGCGCCGGGGAAGGCAATCACAAAAGTTTTAGATAAAGCTGGACATACCATTAATGATATTGATTTATTTGAAATTAATGAAGCATTTTCTAATGTTACACTGGCAGCAATGCGGGAGCATAACATTCCCCATGAAAAGGTGAATGTATTTGGAGGGGCTGTTTCAATGGGACATCCTATTGGCGCTTCAGGAGCTCGAATTTTAGTGACCCTCATTTCTGCCTTAAAACAAAAGAATAAAAAATTGGGATTAGCAACTTTGTGTATTGGCGGTGGAGAAGC
>DTTG01000018.1 GCA_012964845.1 Fidelibacterota bacterium | reverse complement strand
GGAAATTCAAATCCGCCACCTCCAGTAAAACCATAGACACCATTATAGCCCATGGAGAAATTTGCCTGGCCGGTACTTTTTTCAAAGACTTCAAGCTGAATATCAATTTCATCTTCACTCACAGGGATTACATCCGGTATTACATTTTCGAAAAAGTTGAGCATAAAAATATCACGATAACTATCCATGAGTTTTTTACGGCTGAATAAATCACCAGGATACACACGTAGTTCTCTTCGGATAACATTTTCATGGGTTTTCTCATTGCCTTTAATATGAATTTTTCTCACATGGACAATTTGATTTTCAACCACATCAAAATGAATATCCAGGGAGTCTACTCCAACCGGCGTGTAAATGGGGTTTACCTGAAAATAGAAATATCCTGCATCGGTATAAAGAGGACTTACCCGTTCCGACAATGCCATTTGGAAGTTATCCTGAATATAGACATCTCCTTTTTCAAATCCAAGACGGGAAGATAGCTCCTGATCTTTATGGATATAATTACCTTCCCAGGTTAAATTTCTAATTTTATACTGAGGACCTTCATACATATTAAAGACTATTTCATAGCCTTTGCCGTTTTCAGTAAGTTGAATATTATGGTCAAGGATGTAGAAATCCCGATAACCCTTATTTTTATAGAAAGAAGATAGAAGGTCTTTATCGCTTTGAAGCAAATCTTCTTTCCATGCTCCTCTCCAGGGTGCATACCACTTCTTGGCTTTGTTTTCTTTAAATATGCCAGCAAGTTTATTATCTGAAAAAATTTCATTCCCCTCAAAAACTATTTTTTTGATTTTTGTTTTTTTACCCTCTTTGATAATGAATTTCAAATTTTGGCTAAATTCCTTTTCGCCTGGACTATAAACTGTATCGATGCTAACAGAATGATAATTTTTTTCAGCATAAAGCGATTTAATTTTTTCCATTGCTTCAAAAACAGCATATTCGGAAAGAATTTGCCCGGTGTTGAGTTCAAGCTCTTCATTCAGGGTACGGGTGGACTTCTTCTTATTGCCCTCAAACTCCACTTCACCAAGTGTGGGATTTTCTTCAACCACAATCCGCAGGTAAATACCTTCGTCGGTCTCATCATCAATCATGATTTGGATATTCCCAAAGCGCTTGAGATTCCAGAGCCGTTTAATTGCCTGCTGAATTTCAGGTCCTTTAATGGTCATCCCTTTATACAGGCGCGCATTCCGTTGTACATCTTGTGCAGTAAGCCGTTGATTCCCCTCTACGGTAATATCCATTATACGGATTTCATCACTCTGTGAAAAAAGATTCGCAGAAATACAAACTATAAGGAAGTAATTTACAATTAGCTTCAAAAATATTATTTTATAATTAACCCCCGCTTTCTGCGGGATTCCATTAATAATTAACAATTGACAATTAGAGTTCATCCATCATTCACCTTGAGTTGTTCCGATATTTTACCGAAGCGCCGTTCCCGGTTCTGGTAATCAAAAATTGCTTCGGTGAGTTCTTTTTTACCAAAGGCAGGCCAATAGGTTTGGGTAACATGAATTTCCGTATAGGCGATTTGCCATAAGAGAAAATTACTAATTCGGAATTCCCCTCCGGTTCTGATAAGCAAGTCCGGGTCAGGTATATCCTTTGTATAGAGCATTTGAGAGAAGAGGGATTCATTAATCTGATCGCTGTCAATTTCACCGGATACAATTTTTTCCGATAATAATTTTACTGCTGATAAAATTTCTTTGCGGCTCCCATAGCTTAAAGCGAGGTTTAAATTTAATCCGGTGTTATTTTTGGTTTTTTGAATGGCATCTAATAGTTCATTCTGAACATTTTCGTCCAACTCATCTATATCTCCAATAGCAGTAAAACGGATATTATTTTTCATAAGCTCTTTTACTTCCCGACGGAGAGAGCTTACCAGTAGTTTCATTAATGCACTCACTTCAGTAATAGGACGATTCCAATTTTCAGACGAAAATGTATATAACGTCAGAACCTGTACATCCAATTCACCGCAAATTTCGGTGATTTTACGCACGGTTCTAACGCCCTCTCTATGACCAGCTATTCTCGGCAGACCTTTGGCATTTGCCCAACGGCCATTTCCATCCATTATGATAGCAATATGCCGAGGAATATTATGGGTGTCGATTTCTATCTTATATTTCCTGCAAATTTAGGTTTGAATACAGCCTAATAAATTACCGGAATAATAAAGAAAAACCAACAACGGACTGTATTTCGGTAATTATTAAATTTGCTGTTAAATTAGGGGAAATGAAGAATGTTCCAGATGAATTAATAAACTGGAGTTTGCGGTATTTAGTTTTCAGCCAGTTCTACTAATTGTTGTGCAATTTTCATATATTCAGCGGTAATAGGAGAGTCTTCATATTTTAGAACGAAGGGATTGCCGCTATCAGCAGATTGTGCAATTTCAGGACTTAAGTAAATTTGTCCCAAGAGCGGAACCTCCAGGCGTTTACTTTCATCTGCACCGCCACTCCCGGGGAATATTCTGCTGGCTTCATTGCAATGGGGACAGAGAAAGTGGGTCATATTCTCAATAACTCCCATTACCGGTGTATTCACCTTACTAAACATATCCGCCCCCTTTTTAACATCTAATAGGGCTAGTTCCTGAGGAGTGGTTACCATTACCGCACCGGTGATAGCTAATTTTTGTACCAAAGTGAGCTGAATGTCTCCTGTACCGGGAGGGAGGTCTAATATGAGAAAGTCCAGTTCACCCCATTCTACATCTTCGAAAAATTGCTGTGTCATACGGGAAACCATGGGACCTCGCCATACGGCAGGTGCATTCTCAGAGTTGATAAATCCAAATGACATGAGGCGCATATTAAATTTCTCAAGGGGGATCAATTTCTTTTCAGCAGTCATTTCCGGCTGCTGATGTAAATCTACCAACATAGGCAAACTGGGTCCGTAAATATCTAAGTCCAGAACGCCTACTTTATATTTTTTGCTCAGAGCAGCCGCAATATTAATAGAAACAGTAGATTTACCAACGCCGCCCTTTCCACTGGCAATGGCTATTATATGTTTCACTCCTGGAATGGACTGTTG
Source organism: Fidelibacterota bacterium (assembly GCA_012964845.1). Lineage (GTDB taxonomy): Bacteria > Fidelibacterota > Marinisomatia > SCGC-AAA003-L08 > D37C17 > D37C17. The sequence continues at coordinate 762 of DTTG01000018.1, read as the reverse complement.
ATTCACAGGGTTTTGCTGACCAGCGGACTGCGCCGGTTGGTTCTGCGGTTTTTGAATGTGGATATTTACATTGCTTTCACCCAGGCTTATAAACTTGTTTTTAATTTCAGATGTAAGCTGATTCAGCAAATCTTCGTTTTCAGAATTTATCTGAAGTGAAATATCAATGGTATTATCGCTTAGGGAAATATTTTTCACCATTCCAAAAGATACAATATCACGGTTAAAACCCGGGTATTTAATTTCTTTCAGTATATTCTGAATTTCTTCCTGTGTCATTTGTGTTGTTTTTTCCATTATATATGATGAATAAACGGCTGTTTATAGGGTAAACAGCCGTTTGTTTTATTTTGATTAAAAGTTGTAGTTATCCATCGTAGTCTCTACCGAACCAATCGTAATTAATTTTAATGAAAGATTTCCATTCTTCAGGAACGGCATCTTCTTCAAAAATTGCTTCTACCGGGCATTCTGGTTCGCAGGCGCCACAGTCAATACATTCTTCCGGATCAATATAGAGCATTTTATCCGTGGGATCGAATCCCGGCTCTTTTGCTTCTGCTCCTGCACCTTCTTTGTCTTCAGGACCATGAATGCAATCTACGGGACAAACCTCCACACAGGCGGTATCACAAGTTCCTACACATGGGTCGGCAATAATATATGCCATGAATAAATCTCCCTTACTTAATTATGAAATAATAGTTATTGAACTAGGGCTAAATTTACAGATTATTAAAAAATACGAGCAAATAATAAAGT
>DTTG01000017.1 GCA_012964845.1 Fidelibacterota bacterium | reverse complement strand
CCTTCATTGTAATGTGTGAGTGAAATGGGGTTTGATATTGGATATTAATAATGGGGTTAAATGGGTTAGGATATGCTGAATTTATTTTAAATTTTGTTGGTATAACTGCTTCCTCCCATAAAGATAAATCCGCTTCATAAATGAATAGTCCATTTCTTTTATCATTACTGCGATAGGTACTCCAATAATTACTGAAAATACCCATTTCTTTAATATCAATAACCTCAATGCTTCCTCCTGAACCAGCGATTAATTCTAAATCACCATCCAAATCAATATCAGTAATTGCCGGGGCAGTTGAATAAGGAAACTTAATTCTGATCGGGAAGTGACTGTATAAAGTCCCATCTAAATGGAATGCTATTAACTCACCTAGTTCAGTAGTAACGGATATTTCCGGAACTCCATCCCCATTAAGGTCAGAAATAATTACTGACCCATTTATATTTCTCTCAACCTGAATGGGCCAACCGGGATAGGAAGTACCATTTAAATCTATAAAATAAATAAAATGATCATTTGCTGAAAAAAGGAGATAGGGTTCATTAGCCACATTAACAAATACTGGGGAAGAAAGTATTTTACCTCCAGTTGGGTGTTGGTATAAAAGACTTCCTGTATTATTAATTAGATAAAGGGTATCGTTATTATTTCCTGCTGCAATAATCTTTTCCCCGTTAAAATCTAAAATAGCTGGTGAGGATTGAAATTTATCCGTAGCAGTATAGGGAAATCCTGCTGCAGTGGAACCATCATCTAAAAATAAATATAAATGGTCATCATCAGTACCTAAAACAATATCATCTTTTCCGTTATTATTAAAATCTGCCAGAGCCACTCCATTTTTCACCTTCTCTCCCAATTCAATGGGGAAACCATCAACCAATGATCCATCATGGTTGATTACAAATAATTTATTGTTATTGGAATAGCCAGAAAATACTACTTCCAAATCTGCATCATCATCCAGATTTCCAATTGCTGGTGTACCAATAAGATAAAATCCTGTGGAGCTCGTATCATATAATTCTGTATTAAAATCTACTTTCAGCCCTCCATTCTCAAATATGTAAAGATGTTTACTTTTCGAGGTGATTACTACCTCAATATCACCATTGCCATCCAAATCAGCTGCAGCAGGAGAACTCCAAATTGGCGCACCAGTATCGAATGGAAAAACAGAGGTGAATAATTCGCTTCCATCATTATTAATTATGTGTACAATGCCATGATAATCACCAAAAATAATCTCATTATCACCATCATTGTCAAAATCAATTATTAATGGACTGGACCTTATTTGAGTGGTTTCCAGGGGAAAACCGGCTTGGTTTAGAGAAACAGGTAATGAAAATTGCTGCTTATCTGAATAAGTGATTATATTCCCATCTTCCTGAAATTCTGCAATTAAGGTTACATCAAATTCAACCGGCTTCAATTCATTTACATCCTCAATAGATAGAATGGTTTCAAATTCTAATACTTCTGGTTCACCCGACATATATTCCAGAGAAAGCTCATTTGGTGAAAAACTCACTCCGTCATCTTCAGAGGAAAGCTCAGCCTGTATATTATTTAACTGATTTGCACTTCCAAATAATTGAGTAGAAAATTGTATTTTTGCTGATTCACCGGGATTAAACACACCATCTTCATCGTCATCATCACTAATATCGTTTAAATCAATTTTAAGAAAGAAATTAATAAAATCGAATAGAATGCTGTCACCTGTCTCACCAATATTTTTCAGATGAAGTCCCCCAGCCATATCACCATATATTCCATCACCATTCTCATCAGTGAATATTTCTCCAATATCGTAGATTCCATTTTCATTTTCATCAATAAAAGGTTCAACTAAAAAACTGGAAGGATCTGTACCATCATTTAATTGAATTTTCCCTGATTCAGAGCTGAAAGTTGCTTCTAATAAATTACCATTTAGGAGAGAAGTCCCTCCTGGGCGATACAAATAAACTTCGTCAGGTGGACCGTCTGCGTTTCCTCCAATGGTTCTATTCCAGGAATTATTAACTTCTGCTGTATCCAATATACCATTATTATTGATATCTAAATTGATTCGATATACCAATAATCCATCTTCATTCCCCGGGAGGTTAGATTCATATATTCCTTCCTGCTTCCGATATTCCACTGTAAAAAACTGACTTTCTGAATAAGGAGATTTAATTATATAACAACTGTTTTCCTGTTCCTGTAAGGGTTTGAGAGCATAGGTTCCTCCAGATTCAATGAGGATGCAATCCAGCCAATTGGCATATCTATATTTCATCCAGGCGCTCATATATTGAGGTGTATCCGAAGATTGTTCCATGAGATCCCAACCACCTACGGGCGTGGGGGTGGCAGATTCAACATAATGATATAAATCAGGTCCGCCTAAACTGTGAAAAAACTCATGGCAGAGTGTACCCACTGTAAAATAAGATGGGTTCCCGCCTAAAAGATTCAGATTATAGGCATCCACAATACTTCCATTAATTTCCACATCAAAAGTGGTTAATGACCACCGATGAGGCCAGAGAAGATCACTCCATCCAGTTGGTGAACCGGACACCAGAAAGGTAACATTATCTACCAATTGGTCATCATTGCCATCTACGTCAAGGTCTGAAGGAATCTGCTCCTTTATGGACTCGATAGCATTTTTCAGGAGAATATGCTCGCGGATATATCCCCACTGGGTAGAATCTTCACAGCTGAACCCAGCATCGGTACTGTCATTCACGTTCCAGCAATCTAAATAGCCATTTGTATCGGTTATCGCATTATAAGGCTGATAATATGATCGATCGTGAGCATCCTGATATGACAATTCATCAAATTCGCAGGCAGGGAAATGATGGGTAATTACCTCTAATAAACCATAGGATACCTCATCAAAATAATGACCTAGAGATGGACCATCAATTTTGTTAAAGGGATCATCATAATCTGAACAATCATTTCGAAACTCAAGTTCATCATTAAATCGTATAAATATATTAATATTATTAATGGTGCCGATGGAAGGGGCATCATACAACTCAAATCCAGTCCAATATCTTTGCCTTCGTTTCAGATAATTTTCTCGGGTAATTCCAGACCAGTTTTCAATATTCTGGTTTCGTGATAATATCTTATCAGCTCTATTTAATGTTGGCACCAGGATATCTCTCACCCTTTCTGCGTAATAATAATATCCATCTACTTGACTTTGAATAATGGGAAATCCATTTCCGTCATGTAGCCAGGAGTAATATTCATCTCCAGAGGTGAAACAATGTAGTTCACTATTATCCGGTTGGACTAAAACAACAGAAATATTCGTGAGATAGGCGCCAAATACAATGCTACTGCCCATTAACATAAGCAAAAAATAATTTTTTATATCTGAAATAACATTCATAATAGGATTTTTTCCGAAGTATAAAATTTACACCTTGTAACAGCATCAATGATATTAATACGGTAATTTGTAAAGAAATTTCCTTCCTTTACTATTTAGGATTATGGTAATATTTCCAGTCTATTTACGTATTGATTTTGGGTTGATCCCAATTTATAAAGGAATTTAAATGAACAAAAAGAAAAAAACTTCTCGGTTAAAGCATCGGAAAAATCAAGAACGGGTGAAAAATATCATTCGTGCTTCTCGACTAAAAGCAAAACCAAAGAAGGTGGAAGCACCGAAAGAAGCAGAAACAGTGGTTCAAGTTGCTGAAGAAGTTAAAAAGCCAACAGAGGCTAAAAAAGCTCTAGCTAAAAAGCCTGCAGCAAAAAAGAAAGCTCCAGCTAAAAAGCCTGTAGCAAAAAAGAAAGCTCCAGCTAAAAAGCCTGCAGCAAAAAAGAAGGCTCCAGCTAAAAAGCCTG
>DTTG01000016.1 GCA_012964845.1 Fidelibacterota bacterium | reverse complement strand
TCTAAATTAAACCCCTCATAAAAATGAAAACGACCACTTGCGCATAAAATTGGTGTGTTGTGGATGTAACCAAAAACCCATTCACCCTCATGTCCAGATACCGTAGAACAGGGATAGTCTGGAATTTCTGAATAGGGGATGAAAATTGTCTTATCCAAACTATGAACAAAACCTCCCAAACCAGACCCTAAAATCACAGATGTTCGTGGGGGCTCGGGTATTTTATTTAAAATGTGAGAGGTAATGAAATTTAGATTCATCCATTCTGTCCTGCTAATTGACCACATCCTGCTGCAATATCCTGCCCCTTACTCCATCTTACCAATACTCGATACTCATCTCTATAATTATGCAGTATTTCAGAGAATTTAGTAATTGTAGATTCATCCGGTCGTTGATACTTCCCTTCAATCTCATTATAGGGGATCAAATTAATTTTGCAGGGGATTCCTTGTAATAAACGAGCCAACTCCAATGCATCTTCTTCTGAATCATTGATTCCTTTTAATAAAACATATTCAAACATGACCAGCCGTTTTTTTTGATTTGAATATTCTTTCCCCGCATTAACGAGGTCAACGATTGACCATTTTTTATTAATGGGCATTATATCAGTTCGTACTTTATCGTTAGATGCATTCAATGAAATAGCCAATTTATACCGTCTTTTTTCCTTAATAAATTGATTAATTTGAGGAAGTAAACCTACCGTTGAAATTGTAATACGAGTGGAGGCCAAATTGAAGCCCTTGGGTGAATGAAAAATATCTGACGCATTTAACACATTATCGTAATTATGGAAAGGCTCTCCCATTCCCATAAAAACCACATTGGTAATAGGCTGATCAATAGATTCTCTTACATAAATAAGCTGATCTACAATTTCCCCCGTGCTGAGGTTTCTTTTTAATCCCATTTTTCCAGTTGCACAAAAATGGCAATCCAATGCACAGCCAACCTGGGAAGAAAGACATACGGTATGCCGGTTTTTATCAACCATTGATACCGTTTCAATAAAATTGCTATCATGAGTACGAAACAGTATCTTAACAGATTTATCCTCTTTGGATAGCAATTTATTTTCCACTGTGAGCGTCTGAATTATAAAATGCTCATTCAAATGTTCTCTAAATGACTTTTTAACATTTGACATTGAGTCAAAGGAGGATATACCGTGGCGATACATCCATTCAAATAACTGCCCACCCCTGAATTTTGATTCCCCTGCATCAACACACAGCGTTTGGAGCTCTTCCTGATTCATCCCCTTAATACAAATTTTTTCCAAATATATTCCTAAACTGTTTTTTAACGGTTATTATTTCAATTGAAATTTAACAACAATTAATATGTGTCATTAAGTGAATTTTCATTGTGGAGCTCGAAAGACCCCGTTAGATTTCAACCCCAATATATAAAGGAAAATTATGGATAATATTCAGTTATTAGAAAAATTACAAGCCGATAAAGAAAAGTTGTTCCAGGAAATTGCAAAAGTTATAATCGGTCAAAAAGAAATTGTAGAGCATCTGTTTGTATCGCTACTCTGCCGAGGCCACATCCTGTTGGAGGGGGTACCAGGTTTAGCTAAAACGCTACTCATTAAAACACTTGCTGATGCCATGGATCTCTCATTTAACCGAATACAATTTACTCCGGATTTGATGCCGTCCGATATAACAGGAACCGAAATAATAGAGGAAGAGCACGGAACGGGCAAACGAGAATTTAAATTTTTTAAAGGTCCTATTTTTGCAAATATTGTTCTGGCAGATGAAATTAATAGAACCCCACCCAAAACACAGGCAGCTCTGTTGGAATCAATGCAGGAACATAAAGTAACAACTGGCGGTACGTCTTATACACTAGAAGAACCCTTTTTCGTATTAGCCACACAAAATCCAATAGAGCAGGAGGGTACCTATCCACTGCCTGAAGCACAGTTAGATCGTTTTATGTTTAATCTTCTTATATCCTATCCTTCTCGTGATGAGGAAGTTTCCATAGTTAAATCTGTAACAAGTTCTGATGTCGAAAAAGTAAATCCTGTGTTGTCAGCAGCAGATCTTTTTTCGTATCAAGAGTTGGTACGAAATGTGCCGGTTGCTGATAATGTTATTGAATATGCCGTGGATTTTGTTAAAAGTACACGATCCTCCAGTAATGGTCAAACCTCAAAGGTTACCAAAGAATGGTTAGAATGGGGTGCAGGACCCCGAGCCAGTATGTACCTAATTTTAGGCGCGAAAGCAAAAGCCCTTTTAGATGGTAGAACGACTCCCGATATTTCAGATGTACAGCAAATGCTGAATCCTGTTCTCAGGCATCGTATTATCCCCAATTTTAATGCTGAAGCAGATGGTGTCAGCCGGGATAATATTCTTGAAAAACTACTGGAATCGGCTAACTAAAACCAATGCCCAGCGGTCATATCCTCACCCCGGATATAATTTCCCGGTTAAATAATTTATCACTAAAAGCTCGATTTGTAGTGGAAGGATTCATAGTTGGGTTGCATAAAAGTCCCTACCACGGATTCTCAGTAGAATTTTCAGAACATCGTGCCTATGGTGCCGGGGATGAAATTCGACATGTAGATTGGAAATTATGGGGGAAAACAGACCGCTATTTCATTAAACAGTTTGAAGAAGAAACAAATCTGAAATCGTACCTTTTGATTGATCAGAGTTTATCCATGACCTATAAATCTGGTAACGTTACCAAATTGGAGTATGCCCAAATTTTGGCTGCATCCCTTGGGTACCTTATGTTAAAACAACAGGATGCCGTTGGCTTAACACTTTTTGATGATGAAATTAGAGTAAATATTCCTGCAAGGTCAAAGAGAAGTCATTTGAATATCATCCTTTCCAAAATGCAAAATATTAAACCCGGCCCTGAAACTACAATTGCACCCGTTTTGCATAAAACAGCAGAAGCTATTAAAAAACGAGGGCTTATTATTCTCATATCTGATTTATTTGATGATCCGGATGAAATTCTTTCTGGTTTACAACATTTTCGATATAAGGGTCACGAGGTGGTAGTTTTTCATGTTTTAGATCCCCAGGAGCTCACGCTTGATTTCACCCAACGGACGCGCTTTCGAGATATGGAATCGGGGGAAGAAATTATCACTGATCCTTGGCATATACAGTCAGATTATCAAAAAAGTATGGCGCAGTTTTGTGATTATATGAAATCAATGTGCCGACAGAGAAATATTGACTATGTTCGGCTTTCTACAGATTCACCATTAGATATGGCATTGTCAGAATATTTAATTAAACGAAAGCGGATAGGTTAAATTATTAACCAAGGTTTAGGACGAAAAGAAGGCGGTGCGATTTAGTCCCGTTTTTAGTCTAAAACAACTCCTGCTGTTTTAGCTATTTTTCTGATAGATGGGATAAAAATATCATCCATTTGGTTCATAGCTAATTTCATCTCAGAAATTGCGTGTTTTGTATCTAAATTCTCATCTTGTTCAAGATCGCTTGCCTCATAAAAATAATCTTTCGCATTATGTGCATACTTCCGAACTTCCCTGAATTCTGCATATACTTGATTAATCAATACTTCAGAGGGAGTATCCATTTCATTTAATTTATTGAAATTTTCTTTAGAACGTACTTGTATATCTTTTGCTAAACGTTGATAAAGTACACCTACATTATAATATAAATTTGCATCATTGGGATATTTATCTAAGAGTTCATTGGAATAATCGATCGCCTTTTCATTATCACCCATATCAATATAGACAAATAGTAATTTCCGCATAATAGGTCCAGGATCTTCTGAATTTTTGATGGATTTAAGGTATAATACTCTTGCTGATTCTAATTCATCGCGTTGTACCGAAATATCAGCTTTA
>DTTG01000015.1 GCA_012964845.1 Fidelibacterota bacterium | reverse complement strand
CTTCACAATCGCAATCTCCATCTGGAATACCAAATTCACCGGAACTGCCACAGCCGCATTCCTGCTGAATTCCATCACCATCACATACCCCACATTCATCAAATTCTGCGGTTCCAAAACAAAAACCGTAGCAGTCCATATCCTGATTAAATCCATCACATACATTGCAGTCATCAATCAAGTTAGATTCACAGAAAAGTTCGTCATCCAGGTCATCTGAATTTGGCGCCCAGCCGTCAGGTGCAAAGCCAAGGCAGAAATCATGTGAAATATCACCACTTCCCCAGCCATCATTATCGCTATCAAGGAAATGAGTTGTAGTTCCCGTGCTGGCACAGGCTCCCAACAATACCCGAACATTGGGGTTATTTTCCTCATCCAGATAAAAATCACTTTGGTCAGCAGTAATGTTAGAAATCTCTCGCATATTAAATCCATTTTCTCCAATATAGAGATATAATTCATAATCACTTGAAAGGCTGTCTAAAGCTTCAGAATCCCAACTAAGGATCAATGGAATATCTAAAGAAAGGCCACCTCCGGTACTACCCCGAATGCCCCAACTTAACAGGTCATAACTTTGATGTATGGAGCGGAAATCAGTGGAAAATGCAATTTGATTACATATATTTCCATTTTGATCTTGTTGTCCATACCAGTCAAGATGGAAAAAATGTATATTGGTAAATTCACCGGAAAATGGGTCAGGATAGTCATCTTCATCTTCTCCAAATTGCCAGCCATCACTACAGTCAGTGCAATTACCTAATTGAATAGTATGATCTGCGCCTATACCATAGATATCGGCAGCGGTAATGCTGATTCCCCATTCCTCAGCAACAACCACCGAGAATAGAAGTAAAGTAATTACCATTTTTAATATAGATATATCTGTTTTCAATGTATAATTTGATTTTCCCCAATATATATGTCTTAAAAATACTAATGTTCACTCACAGTAAATCGTGATATACATCAATTTTATTGAGGTGGGGTAGTGGTGGAATTAGGGGATTAAAACCAGCTTTTTATCTCTGATTCCTGAGGGAACTCTCCAGTTTTGAATTTAGAATAAACTAATTCATCATTGAGGCTTACTTCAAATGCACCAGATCTTGGCGGTTTTGAATTTCCTTCTATTTTAGCCTGAGGTACGATAGTTTTTATGAATTTTGACACACGGGCAAAATCTGGATGGTAATTTCACTTTTCGCAATATTCAATATGAATTTTCATGTTTCCTCCTTAATTTAATATTCTTAATGATTCTAAAAGACCCAATATTCCAGGGATAAGCAATATCCAGCCCAGTATTTTGGTAAAAAAATCAACATCATAATTGCCGGTTCGTTTCAGCACCAACCATCCCCCTGAGAGTGACATAGCTACAAATACCAAAAATAATATGGTTCTTCCCATGCCGTATTTTGCATCATTTATTACTAAAATCAAAAGTATTAATCAAAATTGAAATATATAACTAATGTGATCAAAATCCGGCTAAATTAACCCCCTACCTTTCACATTAATAATAACAAAACAGGAAATAATTATGGCACAAAAAATAAAAATTGGCGATGTAGATATTCAAATTCCTTCAATTAATTTCAAAAAGTTTGGCGGATTAATACCACTTTTAGTAATATTATTTTTAGCATCACTATCCTTTTATACGGTAGATGCAAATGAAAACGGAGTGGTTCTCCGAATGGGAAAATATTCCCATACAACCATGCCGGGGCTGCAATTTAAAATACCACTTGTAGATAGGGTTTACACCATAAAAGTGGATAAACAGTTTAAAATGGAATTTGGATTCAGGACCCTGAAAGCTGGCGTTCGGACAGAATATTCAAAGAGAAATTTTAATCAGGAATCCTGGATGTTAACCGGAGACCTGAACATTGCACAAGTGCATTGGATTGTCCAGTATAAAATAAAAGATGCCGCTGATTATCTGTTCAAAGTGAGAGATGTAGAAAACACCATAAAGGATGTATCTGAAGCAACTCTCCGGCTTATGATTGGAGACAGATCTTTTACGGAAGTACTTCAGGCTGAGCGTCGTGCAATTGCAGACGCAGCTAAAATTCACATGCAGGAAATTCTGGATAAATATGAGACAGGAATCGCAATTAAAATGGTGCAGCTGCAGGGAGTATTGCCTCCTGACCCTGTTGCTGATTCCTTTAATGAAGTTATTCGTGCAGAGCAGGAAGAAGAAACTCTGGTCAATGAAGCCAATCAAGCCTTTAATAAAGAGATTTATAGAGCCGAGGGTGAAGCTAAAAAGCTCATAAATGAAGCCAAAGGGTATGCTATTGAAAGAATAAATACTGCCACTGGTGATGCCACTTTGTTTGAATTGGTATTAAAGGAGTATAATAAAGCCCCTCAAATTACAAAAGACAGGTATTATATTGAAACTATGAACACGGTACTTGGGAATGCTCCCAATAAAGTAATTGTAGATTCTCAATTGGAGAATTTTCTACCTATGATGAACCTGAAAAATAAGGGGAGCAAATAATGAAGCAGACTATATTTCTTATTATTGTAGTAGGTGTGGTTATCCTCGGGTTTGGATCGATTTATACCATAAATGAAGCGGAACAAGCTGTTGTGACACAATTTGGTAAACCAGTTGGCGGTGCTGTCACTGATGCTGGGATCCATTTTAAAACGCCTATTATTCAAACCGTTATTAAATTTGATAAACGAATTTTGGAATGGGATGGATCGGCCAATGAAATTCCCACTTTGGATAATAAATACATCTTTATAGATGCATTTGCAAGGTGGCGCATATCAGATGCACTTCAATTTTATAAATCAGCTAAAAATGAAATGCTGGCACAATCACGCCTGGATGATATTTTAGATGGAGCCGTTCGGGATGAAATTGCAAACCGGACAATGGTAGAAATTGTACGCTCCAGTAACCGGGCAATGATCATTCAGGATGTGGAGTCATCTTCAGTCAATGTGAATAATAAAGTTATAGAGGACTATTCCGCAAAAGGAGCGCGACTGGACATTGTAGAAAGTATTTTAGAATCCGTTTCCAAAAGATTGCTGGACCTGAATATGGGAATTGAAATTTTGGATGTTCAACTGAAGCGCATCAATTACACCCGCCAGGTTCAAGAGCAGGTCTTTAACAGGATGATCTCTGGTCAGAACCAAATTGCTGAAAAATACCGTGCCCAGGGCCAGGGTAAGAAACAGGAAATTTTGGGAATGCAGGTGCAGCGTAAAAAAGAAATTATATCCGGCGCTTATTTAGAGTCGCAAAAAATAAAGGGAGAGGCAGATGCAGATGCAACACGAATTTATGCTGATGCTTATGGCAAGTCCCCTGAATTTTATAATTTTATAAAAACATTAGAAACCTACTCCAATACTTTAGACTCTTCTACCCAATTTATTTTATCCACGGATAATCATTACTTGAAATATCTGGGCAAATAAAATGTAATTTAACAATTTCATCTCTCACATTTTATAATAATAAAGTCTGCTCTTTTTGGCAGACTTTATTATTTCTACCGCTACAAAGCACAACCTGATGTAAACTTTCAAATTCATAGAAAATAAAGGTAAATAAGCCTCGTCTACAACCCTCGACAAATTCCTTGCACAATTGTTTAAATGCGGGTATATTACCTTGTTGTAAGGAGGGGAGATGGACATATTATGGAGGTTTTATGTCCGCTTGGAGGATTTTCAGTAATTCCATTACCCCCTATTTTTAAATACCAATACATTTTACCTGATTTTGTTTTAAAAAGGGAAAAGTGTGATCTAGATCAATAAAATTAGAATTATGATGCGGTAACATCCTCCTATGGTTTTGAGGGAGTTATATTCAAATTCAAA
>DTTG01000014.1 GCA_012964845.1 Fidelibacterota bacterium | reverse complement strand
CATTTCCACGGACGGGACCATCTAATCGCTGTAAGTTACAGTTCACTACAAAAATAAGATTGTCCAGTTTCTCGCGAGAAGCCAAAGTAAGTGCGCCCATAGATTCGGGCTCATCCATTTCACCATCACCTAAAAATGCCCAGACTTTGCGGTTATGATTTTCCATGAGACCCCGGTCATGGAGGTAGTGCATAAAGCGTGCCTGGTAAATAGCCATGATGGGACCCAGTCCCATTGAAACGGTAGGGAATTGCCAGAAATCAGGCATGAGCCAGGGGTGGGGGTAGGAAGAAAGGCCGCCTTCAGGAGCCAATTCCTGTCTAAAATTTTTCAGCTGTGTTTCAGTGAGCCGGCCTTCCAAAAAAGCTCGGGCATAAATTCCGGGAGATGAGTGTCCCTGTATAAAAGCAAGATCACCACCATGGTAATCATGACCTCGTAAAAAATGGTTAAAGGCAACCTCATACAAGGTAGCTGCTGAAGCATAAGAAGAAATATGCCCACCAATTCCGTGATGTTCTCGATTAGCACGAACTACCATCGCCATGGCATTCCAGCGGATTAGGGATTTAATACGCCGTTCAATTGCCCTGTCACCAGGAAACGGTTTTTGGTGACTTGGTGGAATGGTATTTACATAATCCGTAGTGGCACTATAAGGCATTCGAACGCCATTCCGCCGGGCAAATTCAATTAATTTTTCCAAAAGAAAATGTGTTCGGTCTGTACCGGAAGTTTCTAAAATCGAGCGAATGGAATCAATCCACTCTTGGGTCTCTTGAGGATCAGAATCTTTATACTTAATTGAATTATCCATTAATCAATATATCTTTTATAATTTTGTGCTGAATTTGAGGTGAAAAAATACGCATTTTAAAAATGGGAAAACAAATGCTACTCTTAGAATGTCCTCATTTTTGTTAATAATTCTTCCCACCCAATCTCTAGTAAAACAGATTTCATATAGCGAAAACCAGAGCCGTAAATTTCATCAGGGTCATTTTCCATTGCCTGTAGATGGATTTGAGAAAAATGAGTGTCATCATTTTTATAAATGAGGTAACTGCCCAAGTTGCAAAATCCTTCTGCTGTTTTTTCATCTAATTGGATGGAATTTATTTCCAGCCATATATGGAGGAATTCATGTGCTAAAACAGCTTCAAATTCTAATCGAGGTAATCCGGATAATATAAAAATATGATAGGGTTTATCAGAGCTTGTTAGAGAATTTGATTTTTTTTCAAAATGCGTGAATCCTTTTAATTTTAAATGGGACAAATTTCCTGCTTTTTCATTTAATTGGTTAAGATCGACTAAATTAATGGGGATACCCATTGGGGAATTGGTAATACCAATAGTCCCCAACTGTGTGGTAACCGATTGGTAAGCCCTAAGTATTGATGAGTCTTTATGGACTACCGTAATCTGACAAAGGCTACAAAGGTGCCGTCCATCTGGATAAACATATCCGCCCCGAGTTACACCCTGGGAAATAATTCGAGAGCAGGAGTAGCAGAATAAGCCCTCTTTTTCATGCTTGGAGTGAAAGGCATTTCCCCAGGCATCCACCAAATAATCTACCTTCAGTGGTTGAAGACAAATTGTACATTGTTGTATATCTGTCGCGAAGATGGAGCATAATAAAATTGCCCATAATCCGGAAATAGTCAATTTAAAATGATAAAAAAAGCAGTTCATTTTCAGGGAGAATTTACTTACTTCTAAATAAGAGGATGGTAGTAATTTATTGACTTCAAATGATTGAAAATATTCACTGATGAAAGTTGCATTTTTAACAGCCGGCGGAATCGCTCCGTGCCTGGCTTCTTCTATTGGCAGGCTCATTTGTAATTATTCAGAGCATGAATCTCATATTGAAATGATGGGCTATTTATATGGCTATAAAGGCTTACTAACAGGCAAGTCTATTCCATTTGATGAGGATGCAGTTGCTCATGCTGAAATTCTGTACGAATATGGTGGATCTCCTATTGGTAACAGCCGAGTAAAACTCACCAATGCAGACGATTGTGTGAAAAATGGATATATCAAAAATGGAGAAGACCCCCTAAAAGTTGCAGCAAATCAACTTGTAAGAGACGAAGTGAATATTCTCCATACCATTGGTGGAGATGATACCAATACTTCTGCCGGGGAATTGGTGAAGTATCTTTCAAATAATGGGTATGATTTAACAGTGGTTGGATTACCTAAAACTGTGGATAATGATGTATTTCCAATCCAGCAGACATTGGGTGCCTGGACAGCTGCAGAACAGGGAGCAATTTTTTTTGAAAATGTAGCCAATGAAAATACAACCAGTTCCAGGCAGCTCATTATTCATGAGGTAATGGGGCGTAATTGTGGCTGGCTCACTGCTGCTACTGCTATGGAATACAGACGGAGATTAGATAACAGGAAATTTCTCCCTTCCTTATTAATTACCAAAGAACGTTGGGATGTGGATGCGGTATATATTCCTGAGATGAATATTGATTTACCAAAGGAAATGAAACGTTTGAAAAAGCGAATGGATGAAAAAGATTCTATTAATATCTTTCTTAGCGAAGGGGCTGGTATTGACAGTATCGTATTAGAAATGGAAACCCGTGGAGCAAAAATAAAACGGGATGCCTTTGGACATATTCAGTTGGATGAAATTAATCCCGGTAAATGGTTTGCAAAACAATTTTCAAAAGAGATCTGTGCCGATAAAGTTTTGGTTCAGAAAAGTGGATATTTTGCCAGGTCTGCAAAACCCAATAAAAAAGATTTAGGGCTCATTTTCCAGACAGCTGATTTTGCAGTTCAGTGTGCCATGGATGGAAAATCTGGAGTTGTAGGTTTGGATGAAAATAATAATAATCAGTTTGCCTGTATAGAATTTGAAAGAATTAAGGGAGGGAAGCCGTTTAATCCACAAACGGAATGGTTTCAATCAATGATGAAAGAAATTGGACAACAATAAAATAATAGAGGGAATTAATGAATAAGGAACAATTAAGAAATACAGCAAATGCAATGGTGCAAAAAGGCAAGGGTATTTTAGCAGCTGATGAAAGCAATCCTACATGCGGCAAGCGATTTGAAAGCATTGGTGTAGAGTCAACAGAACTTACCCGAAATACATATCGAGATTTACTATTCACCACAAATGGAATGAAAGAGTTTATCAGTGGTGTCATACTTTTTGATGAAACACTGAGGCAGTCCACCATTTCAGATGGTACCGCATTTCCTCAATATTTGAAGAATTTAGGTGTGATACCAGGAATCAAGGTGGACAAAGGCGCCAAGGAATTGGCATCTCATTCCGGTGAAAAAGTCACCGAAGGATTAGATGGACTGAGGGAACGACTGAGCGAATATTATAAATTGGGTGCCCGGTTTGCAAAATGGAGAGCAGTCATAACCATTGGTGAGGGCATTCCAACAGAAGCCTGCATTCATGTGAATGCCCATGCGTTAGCACGCTATGCAGCTCTGTGTCAGGAAGCAGACATTGTGCCAATAGTTGAGCCGGAAGTGCTCATGGAAGGGAAACATAGCATTGATTCCTGCCATGAGATTTCACAAAAAACATTTACCAAAGTATTTGAAGAATTAGATAAACAGCGCGTGTATTTGGAAGGCATTGTTTTAAAACCAAACATGATTGTTTCCGGAATTGGATGCAGCGAACAAGCTGGAGTGGAAGAAGTTGCAGACCGTACGGTTGAAGTTCTGAAGGCAACAGTTCCTGATGATGTGCCCGGTTGTGCGTTCTTATCTGGTGGACAGAGCAACGAAAATGCCACTGCTCATTTGAATATGATGAATGCTAAACATGAGGGTAGCCTTCCTTGGAATCTTAGCTTTTCCTACGGACGTGCTTTGCAGGCATCTGCTCTAACCACATGGAGTGGTAAGGATGAAAATATTC
>DTTG01000013.1 GCA_012964845.1 Fidelibacterota bacterium | reverse complement strand
TCTAAGAGATAGGATTGCAGAGAGCGCAATAAATATAAAATTAATAGTGAAAATCCAGCACCAAGAATGCCTTGAATAATTCCTTCTACCACAAATGGAAATCGAATAAAACTGTTTGTAGCACCCAGCAAATGCATGGTTTCAATGGTTTCCTGCTTGGCATGGATAATGAGGCGAATGGTATTGGAAACCAAAATCACGGCAATGATAAAAATAGCAATTCCCATTGCCATACTTATTCCCAGAATATTTTCTACAATGGAATCTACCCTGGAAATAATCCCTTGCTGAAAGGATGCCACATCCACTCCCTCTAAATGTCGGATATCCCTCACTATTCTGCGCATTTGATTTGAATTCCGATAATCGACGTCTATGTCATACCGCCCACCCATAGGAAGGGGGTTCTCACCAATTATTTCATTTATATCTTCATGAAAGTACGACATAAATAATTCAGACGCCTTTTCTTTATCAATAAATTCTCCCTGCTCTATCCCATCTAAAATCAAAATAGTATTGAACAAGTCACGTGCTTCTCCGGTGTTCAATTCATTATGGAAAAATACCTCAATTCGATATTTTGACTTAAACTTGTACGAATATCCTAATAAATTCACGTAAGAAAAATATGCCAAACTGAAAATCACCAATGCAATACCAATGGTAATAGATGAAATAGCTGCAGGTAATTTTGCCCTGAATAAACCGCGGAAACTTTCAGACAGTAAAAATAGAAGTTTAGTGATCACTGAACTACCAGCCTGCCTTCATTAAGTTCAATAAATCGCTTTTTCCGGGGCTGAATTAAGGGAAAATTATGAGTTGACATGAGTACTGCTGCACCTGAATCTGTGGCAATTTCAAGCAGATCCAAGATTTCATCAGACACATTGGGATCTAAATTCCCAGTAGGCTCATCGGCTAAAATGACAAGTGGTTTTTTCACCAGCGCCCTGGCAATTGAGACACGCTGGTTTTCTCCGCCGCTAAGTTGGCTGGGGTAATTATTGATGCTCTTTTTCAATCCTACCTTTTCACAAATATCATGGACTTTATCCTTAATTTCTTTTTTTGAAACCCCTTCAATTTGAAGGGGCAGTGCAATATTTTCAAAAACAGTCCGATCTGGGATGAGACGGTAATCTTGAAATACCATGCCAATTTTCCTTCTGAATCGAGGTACATGGCGATGACGAATATTTCCTACATCTTCTCCATTAATATACAGATTTCCATCTGAAATGGGAATATCCTTATAAATAGTTTTTAAAACTGTTGATTTTCCAGCGCCAGTAGGTCCCATTAGAAAAACCAATTCACCTTTTGGAATATGAAAAGATAAATTAAATATCCCCACATTTTCAGTGTAGGTTGCAGTTACATTTTCAAACTTAATCATAATTCAATTCCAACTCCCGGTTGAAAATTAAAGTATAGAAAAATAATATAAATGAGTATTAATACTCCAGCGGAAAAATTAGTTACACCACCTTTAAATTTTAGGAGGAAAAATAATCCCAGCGTTAAAGTCACCATGAAAATACCCTGAGTTGCTATATGGGAAAACTCTACAGAAATGGGGCTAATGAGTAAAGTGAAACCCAAAACAGCTACAATATTCATAATATTTGAACCAATAATATTGCCAATTATAAACCCCGTTTCGCCATGCTTGGCTGCTGCAATTGAAGCCGCAAGTTCAGGCAGGGATGTCCCTAAGGCTACAATTGACATCCCTATTACCAGGGATGAAACACCAAGTGCGATGGCAATACCTTTCGCACCCAAAACAAAAACATGGGCGCCCAATCCGAGCCCAATAATTCCCAAAATAATTTTAAGCGATATAGTTAATCCATGAGATAGATTTCCATCTGAATGATCATCCTCATATTCATGGTCTTTGTTAAAAAGATACCAGCAATAGCCTCCAAGTAACAGCAGAAAACATATACCCTGCCACAATACAAGGTCACCTAAATACATAAAAAAGAGGGGGAGAAAAGTGATAAAAATTAGAAAATATAAATCAAAGCTGATTTTCTTAAACGAAAAAACAATTGGTACTAAAATAGCTGTCACAGCTAATACCAAACCAATATTGGCAATATTGGATCCCACAACATTACCGATGACTATTCCTGATTCACCTTTCAAAATAGCGATTATACTCACAATCAGCTCAGGGAGACTGGTACCAAATGCCACCAACGTTATGCCCACAACAATGGGTGGGATTTTAAATTTTGATGCAATTGATTTACTCCCCAAAATTAGAAAATCAGCGCCGTAATAAAGCAAGACGGTACCTGCCGCAAATTGTAGAATATTAATTCCCATTACTCATTTCCATAAAGATTGTTCTCTTGAATATAATCCCATACAGGCTGGGGCAACTCATTCCCTAATTGGTCTCCTCTTCCGATTTTTTCTCTAATTTCTGTTGATGAAATATCCATTTTAAAATCTTTTATCCAGGTTAGATTCATTCCCTCTACTGGTACTGCATTATAATTATCCCTGTTAAAACCAATAATATGGACTGATTTCAAAATCTCTTTATAATTTATCCATTGATGAAATTGCTCTAATTGATCTGCACCAACCACCAAAGAAATGGAAGAATTTGGATGTTCTTTCTGTACATGTTGAATTGTGAAATAGGTATAATTGGGTTCTGGTTGACTAATTTCCCAATTATCAATTTGAATAGGATAATTCAATTCATGAGTTAGTATTTCCAACATTTTTATGCGGTGTTTTGCCTGGGCAATTGGAGGGTTCTTTTTTAATGGTGAATGAGCAGAAGGCATTAATATTAGTTTGTCACATTCTCCACAACATTTCTCAATTATTTTTAAATGTCCAAGATGGGGAGGATCAAAGCTGCCGCCAAATAAAATTAATTTCACTTATATAATTGATAATACTGAGCCAATTTCAAGCCCGCTTCTGTGTCCTGTAAAAGTATTTCAGCTTCATTCATTTTTTCATCTGATAAAAATCTGTCTTTTTGTGTTTTATAATAACTTTCGGCACCCATTCTGTTGTCATTCAGAATATGGGTGAAAACTATTCCAATACGGGCATCGTCAGCAATGGCTGTATCATAATAATGATTTAATACAGATTTAAAATATACAAGAGCAGAATCATATTCTTCTAATTTTAAATACATCCTCCCAACTTCATAATCTTTCCGGGCAAGCTTTAGGCGTAAGTCCAGTATGGCAGATTCTGCATCTCTCACTAATTCTGATTTGGGGAAATCCTCAATAAACATTTGTAATTGTTCCAAGGCATAGTGGGTTTGTGACTGTTCCCGCTGATAGGAGTTTGAAGAAAATATTGCACATTCACAAATTCGATATCTGGCTTTTTCGATTTTTGAATAATCGGGAGAAAATCGAGCATATCTGTCGAAACCATTGGATGCCTCATCATATTCTTCCATCTGGAACATAGATTCAGACTTATAATACTGTGATTCATTAGCCATTTTAGAGCCGGGGTCAGCCATAATTATGTAGTCAAATTCATCTTTAGCCCGGAGAAATTTATCTCTTTCAAAATACTCCATGGCTTTATCAAAACGGGGAGTTAAATCCTCTTCTAATTGCACATTTTTCTTGCCACATCCAGCAACGAATATTCCTACAATTATAATTATCAGTAGTTTTTTCATCATTCCCAATATAGTGATAATTTCACCCCTCCTAAACCTGATTTATTTCTGAGATCGGGATATGCATTTAAAGATAACTTCATATCGTGAGTGTTATTCCATTTTTTGGCTAACAATAAAGCATCTACCATGCTTACCATCCGATTGATGAGCATAAATTTTCCACCATTTCCCGCTAATGTCTTTATTTTATTATAGTCACCCCATAAACTTCTATACGACGTCTGGTTGGGTGAAGTTGCATTTTTATCACCATTCTGTTTAGTTACCACCGATACCAAATCATTATCATCCCAACCAGCAAAGTACATATCATATTTTTGGATTCCTTCATAAAAATG
>DTTG01000012.1 GCA_012964845.1 Fidelibacterota bacterium | reverse complement strand
AAAATAGATTTCTCACCTTCCCTTGCACCATCATTTCAGCAACACTGGTTGAATCATATCCAAAACAGCCCCTTCAATCTCAAACTCCATTTCAATTTTAATCACAAAAGTATCAAATTCATCTAAAAAACTATCAGGTAATTTTACCAAGTCTTTTTCCGTTGTGATAATAGCTGTACAATTACTGGATTTTATCTGAGCTGATAATTCTGTAATCACTGATTCTGTATATTCTTGATGATCCGAAAAAATTCGTTTCCCTCCTAATTTTAAATCTAATTGTTTAATAGACTTGAAAAATGAATCTGGTTCTCCAATTCCACAAAAGGCAAAAAGTACTTCAGAGGAAGGAAGCGATTTATGATAACCTGATGAATCGTATCTCATTAATACCGGAATTATACTGCTTACAATGGAATTCCCTTTAAATACAGATTGGAATTCAGCAAGCATATTGGGAGGAGTATAATTATCTGTTTTTGTAAAAACTATGGCATTGGATCTGTTTATATTTTTAAATGGTTCCCTTAATTTTCCCCATGGCAGTAATCTATAATCATTTTTTGAATCATTTGCAGAAATAGTAATGATATCCAAATCTCGTTTCACCTTGCGATGTTGAAATCCATCATCCATAATAATAATATTTACCGTAGAAGAGTTTACTAAATGACGAATGGCCTCTCTGCGATCTTCACAAACAATAACTGGTACGGATTTTAAAATTGTCGCCATTAAAAATGGTTCATCTCCGGCAGATTCTACCTTTGCTTTCATTTCCTTTCCATCATGAACTACCACCAAACCTTGAGATTTTCGTCCGTAACCACGGCTCACAATGCCTGGATTTTTTCCATTTTTTATTAACAAATTTGCCAAGTACATAACCAATGGGGTTTTTCCACTTCCACCAGTAGTGATATTCCCAACCGAAATGATAGGCAATTTGAAGTCTTCTGTGGTAAACCATCCCAAATCATAAAATAGGTTTCGAAGATAAATGATACATCCATATACTAGCGAAAGGGGAATGGTAATGGGTGTCAATATAGATCGTAATAATATCAAATTTAAATTTTGCCTGTCATCCGATCAACCTCATCCTGATAATGATTCATATAATCTGATAAGAGCTTTACTTCTTCTTCATTATTAGCAGGTGGAGTAGCAATTTCTAAGGGGGGAGATACCATAATATCAATTCTACCAAATGGTTTTGGAAGCATGAATCTATCCCAAGATTTCATTTGCCAGAATTTTGTAGCGGACCCTGTTATCGTCACCATACTCACATTATATTTAATGGCCAAACCGGTACTTCCCGCTTTAGCGATTCTGGGAGGACCTTTAGGTCCATCATTGGTTACTGCTACAATTCCACCATTTCGAAAAACCTCTGCCATTTCGAGTACTACTGCTTTGCCGCCCTTTTTGGTGCTGCCCCTTATAAGACCATATCCCCAGCGTTTAAGAATTCGAGCCATAATTTCCGCATCGGAATGATGGCTGGCAATGGCATGCAAATTGGTGATTTTCAATCGAATATACCAACTTGGGAATACGAGTCTGCCATGCCAAACACAAACCATTATGGGTTTACCTGCCTTGGCTAATTTTAACAGGTTTTCTTCCCCGTGAATTTTAACCTTATTTAAAAAGAAGAGAAGTTGAAATACCCAACGTCCAATAAATGACAGACAAATTAATTTCATTTTTTTCTTCAAGGGATTAATTTAACTCCAAAATATGGGTAGCCACTTTATTTGAAGCACCACCACCTTTTAGCTTTAATTGTACCTTTTTGAGATCAGCCATCATTTTCTCCATTTTTTCGGGATTTTTTAGAATTGATGAGGCTGTGGAAAACACCTTTTCAGGGGTTGCATTTTCCTGGAGTAACTCCGGCATAATTTCTCTTCTGGCTATGATATTTACCATGCCGGCAAAGGGAACACTGACCAGCACTCTGGAAATCCACCATGAAATTGACGCCATTTTATATATTATGATCATGGGGGTACCAAATACTGCTGCTTCCAAGGTGGCAGTACCAGAAGCAACCAGGGCAAGCTCTGCACATTCCAACGCTTTCTGTGGATATTTTGATTCCACTTGAATCCAGTCCGGAAGAATCCATTGAGTCCAGTCAATTTGAGGGGTTGCTCCCAATATAAATTGCAGTGAAGTATCTTCATTCCTTAATTTCGCAGCCGCCTGAATCAAAATTGGCAAATGTTTTTTTACTTCTTGCAATCGGCTACCGGGATATAAGGTTATAATTCGATTATCTGCATTTAGATTCAACAACTCACATAATTCTTCTTTGGACGAAGGCGTCCACTCATCAAAAATTGGATGTCCAACAAACTTTGCTTTTACCTCCCTTTCTCTATACCATTCTTCTTCAAAGGGGAATATCACCAACATCTGGTCTATGTATTTGCGGATGATTGTTATTCGATTTTCTTTCCAGGCCCAGAGTTGTGGGCTGATATAATAAGTAATGGGAATGTCAAAATTTTCTTTTATTTTTTTTGCCATTCTCAGATTAAATCCAGGATAGTCAATTAATATAATCTGTCTTGGCTGACAATTATCAATTTCTTCTAACACTTTCAAGGTAACATCTCTGAAAAAGCGGAGATGCTTGATAACTTCTACAAATCCCATCACTGCCATTTTATCAATTTCTTCAATGGAGTTAAGTCCGGCATTTGTCATTTTTTCCCCGCCAATTCCCTTGAACTCTATCTCCGGATTTTGTGCAAGCATAGCCATCATAAGTGAAGCGCCATGATTATCAGCAGATTGTTCTCCGGCAATTATAAAATAGGTCGGTATTGTTGAATCAGTAATGGGTTTATTGATCAATGATTTTCTGAATTTTTAGGGCTAAACCCAGGGCTTTAGCCGCACTCTGACCATCAGTTTCAGGTTTTTGAGCATTTTGAATGGAATTTGCAAAATGAATGAGTTCTTCTTTTAAGGCATCATGTTTGGGGACTTCCGGTTTTCGATAGAGCACATATTTTTTTTCTTTACCGGTCAATTCAATCACTTGATCATTGATATCCTCAGTTGGCGGACTATTACATATTTTGTATTCTTCAAGAATTCCATTATGAAAGTCAATGGTTATATAATCTTCTTCTTGAAATAGCCGCATTTTACGCATTACTTTTTGTGAAATCCTGCTGGCTGTTAAATTGGCTACGCAGCCGTTTTCAAATTCCAGTCGAGCATTGGCAATATCTACTGTGGAGGAAACCACTTTTACACCATTTGCCCGGATATCTTTAATTTCAGATTTCACCAGAGATAAAATAATATCCAAATCGTGAATCATTAAATCAAGGATCACCGGCACATCGTTCCCCCGTGGATTAAACTTTGCCAAGCGGTGTGCTTCAATAAAACGGGGTTGGATATCTAAATTTTTAAGGACTGTAAACGCAGGATTAAAGCGTTCTATATGCCCCACCTGGATAATTTTATTTAATTTTTCTGCCTTGTTCAAAAGCAAACCAGCATGTTCAATATTATCGGTAATAGGTTTTTCAATAAAAAGATGGCAGCCTTTATCCAAAGCGAGATTCGCAATTTCATAATGGTAGGGTGTGGGAGTAACAATTGAAATTGCTTCTGCTTTCTGCAAGAGATCTCTTACTGAAGAAAATGATTCCACATCATATCTTTTGCTCATTTCCATGGCCCTAATTGGGTCACTGTCAAATAATCCAGCAATCGTAAAGTGGGGTATGCCCTTTAGTTGTTTTAAATGAAAATTTCCTAAATGTCCAGTTCCAACAACTCCAATCTGTATTGTAGTATCATTTTTCACCTTAAAAATTTACATTACACTGTTCCATGACAAAAAGAATCCCTTTTATTTGATTTTATTATCCTAATGCTTGATAAATTCCTGAGATAGTCGGAAATTAAGTACTTGGAAAACAGTTTGATTTTACAAATTACCAAATGAATCAGAATCTGAAAAAAATAGCCGGTGGGCTAATTCTCGTTATTGGATTGATCCTGTTTTTCTCCTCCCT
>DTTG01000011.1 GCA_012964845.1 Fidelibacterota bacterium | reverse complement strand
TGCACCCGTGGCTCAATTGGATAGAGCGTTTGGCTACGGACCAGGAGGTTGCAGGTTCGAGTCCTGCCGGGTGTACTCCTCTTCGTTTCACTACGAGGTGCAGGCAAAGATGTTTAAATAAAAGTTAGGAATAAAATATGCATACAATTCACATACCGGTAATGGGTACCGGATTTTCAATTGATACTCCAATTAGGGTTGCACCTTTTGGGATATCCTCCGTAATGTCAATTATGGATGATATGCTCGTAGAAAAAATCAGAAAACATTACTGTGAAAAATTCAATTTGGCTTTTGCACCCATTACCAGATGGTCTGAAGATGCCCGTGCAAAACGAATTACTGCTTATATCAACACAGTTCAGGAAATTGTCCAGATTAAATTTAAAAAAATTAAAAGTCTGCCTTTCTTCGAAGCCAATGATAAAGAAAAATATTTTATAATGCTGCCCGATGAAAGTCCATTAAAAATAGCCTATAATCGACTTCTTGAAATGGCACCTGGAGAGAAAAGAAAAAAAGCTGAAAAATCTCTCACTGAACAAATGGTAAAAGGGTCCATTGATGCTAATATTATGGTAAAGTTGGACCGCGTTAACCGGGATCGAAAAGGAAATGAACTTCCAGCGGAATATTCTGATAGCAAAGCTGCGCTGCGGGGATTTGCTAACAGCATTGTGGAATCAAGTATAATATTTTCAGCAGGGATTAACCAGAGTCTCTATAGTTATATGTCTGCATTTAAAGATTTTTACCGGGATAAAACCGGAAAAATGAAAAAGAAGATTATTATTAAAGTAAGCGATTTTCGTTCTGCATTAATCCAAGGAAAATTTCTGGCTAAAAAGGGATTGGAAGTTTATGAGTTTCGAATTGAATCTGGATTAA
Organism: Fidelibacterota bacterium; assembly: GCA_012964845.1. Lineage (GTDB taxonomy): Bacteria > Fidelibacterota > Marinisomatia > SCGC-AAA003-L08 > D37C17 > D37C17. The sequence continues at coordinate 3,167 of DTTG01000011.1, read as the reverse complement.
ATTGTGGGGGCCATGCCTTTGCTTCTAATGGACAATTGTTGCCAGTTCTTCTCAAGGAAATTCATGAAAAACGTGACCAGTTAGCTGCATCTTTTAAACCACTCATCCAAAAATATTATGAAAAAATGGGATGGGAATATCCTGATGCTTCAGCTAATCATACTCCGTTAATTACTGTGCAGGGAGGGGTGGGTACTCCGGGCGAAGTGAAACGCTTACAAAAAGATTTTAACATTGACAAAATTGGAATTGCAACTCCATTTTTATTAGTACCTGAGGTGACCTGTGTTGAATCTACAACATTCAATAAACTAAAGGAAGCAGATGAATCAGATTTGTATTTGAGTGAGGTTTCACCCCTGGGCGTTCCTTTTAATAATTTAAGGCATTCCGTTTCTGAAGAGCATACAACCAACCAGGTGGAAATTGGTGATCCGGGGTCTCCCTGCCCAAAGGGATTTTTGGTTTCTAACACGGAATTTTCAGAGGTGCCCATTTGTACTGCTTCAAAGGAATACCAACAGCAAAAGCTGAGCGAATTAAGTGCGACAATAGCTGATGGAACTGAACTTGCTTTAGAACAGGCGAAAGTAGTAAAAAAAACCTGTCTATGTGATCATTTGGGAAATGGTGCTTTAATTAATTTAGGGATTAAAAAAGAGGAGAAAGCTCCCCAGGCTGTCTGTCCCGGACAAAATATCAGCTGGTTTAACCGGGAATATTCATTGATGGAAATGATGGCACATTTCTACAATAAACAGAAATCGCTTGTGTCCAAAGACAGACCTCACATGTTTGCTAAGGAAATCCAAATGTATGTGGACTATTTCGATAGACTGATTAAGAAAAGTGATTTGAATGAGCGGACTACAAAAACACTAAATGAATTTTATGAGAATATGAAATCCGGTATGGAATACTGCCGGACATTTTCACAGAAACAGCCCTTTACTTCAGAAAATATTGATTCTATTAATCCATGGATAGATGAACAAAGTATTCGACTGGAAGAAATGTATGAGAATGCGTTTGGTGAGCCTGTGCTGGTGTAAAAGTTTAGAAAATATTCAATAAAATATGTCTTAAAATATTTCTGATTCCCTGCACCCTTCTTCCTGTTTCCTTTCTCCTTATAAATAATTGTAACTTTCCCCATGCGGATTGGTTATTTATTCGGAATTATAATTGTCCTATTCTCCTGTAAAGAAGCCCCAATTGTAGTACCACCCCCTCCTGCAGAAGAAGTGGTGGAAGTAGATTCTGCTCCCCCAATAATAAAATGGATATCTCCCCGGTTTGATGCAGTAGTTAAAGAGATTATTACCATTGAATGTCAAGTTATCGATACAGGCGGCGTTGTGCTTGTAGAATTATTTGTGGATAGTCTTCTGTCAGGTATTAATAGTAATAGTACATCTGATACCACTTTTGAATTTTCATGGCAGACCACAAATTTTTCCGATGGTGCAGAACCCAAATTATATATTCATGCCTCCGATAATGAGGGGAATGATACCGTAAGTCAAACTATCCGGGTCATAGTTGATAATAACCATTCCTACCCCAATCCTGTTGACCTGTATGGAATTGATTCAATTTTTACTACTTCCGACACAACTTTTTATGGGTATAAACTGAAATGGGATTCTTCCGTAGATTCATATTTTTCAAAATATATTTTACAAAGGTCTGATGATCCTCTCATGATAAATAGCAGTTTCTTATTTTCAACATCTGATAAATCAATTATTGAATATGAGGATGATTACACCAGTGCTGCAATTATGTACTACCGCATTGTGGTGGAAAATATATTTGGAAAACAAACTCCGGGAAATGTTATTTCAACCTCAATGAGAAGTATGCCCCAGACTTGGGGTATTCAATCCGTGATTTATACAGAAAATTTACTATCAATATCTTGGAGTAATCCACCAGTAATAGATTATCAATCACATCAATTATTATTTTCAGATAAAAGAGATGGAGTATACGATACATTGAATTCCTTTACAGATTCATCCATTTCTCAATATCAATCTAATGATTTTATATCCAGTAATGAAAACTGGTTTTCTGTTCATGTAGGTGATTCATTGGGTCAGATTTCCATGAGTCAGCCCTATATGCATCCTCATCCCCAGGAGCCAGTGATTGATTCTGTTTTGTACTCCGATGGTACCTTTACCATGCATTGGGCCACCGAACCAGATGGCGATTTTATTCAGTATCAAGTATTGCAATCGGATAATGAAAATCCATTTGACTTCATGGTAATTAACTTAATTGAAAATCGCACGGATACAACTTTAACTATCCCGGACATTATTGAAAGTGAATATTATCTGTACCAGATTATTACAAAAGATGCATGGGAGTTGGAAACACGGGGACAGGTTATTACGGCAAGTTCATTTTATAAATTTGCAAACCGTATTGGAGGAGCTGAAAATGACGAATTATATGCGGTTATAACCAAAGATGATGGAGGGTATTTAGCCGTAGGAGGTTCATTTAACCAAGGTAGTTGGTTAGTAAATATTAATAGTTTAGGAGCCGTAGAAGATTCTGTTTATTTTGGTGAAGCTCATTCGGGTTTTCGTGATATTGCAAATGCATTGGATGGGGGATTTATCTTAACGGGGTACTCAAGAATTGATGAAAAAGAAAATATTCTAGTTGTCAAAACCGATGGTGTTGGAAATCAGGAATGGCTAATTAATTTTCCCTATAATGATAATGCTGGAAGTAATGCTGCAATTGGCCTGTCTGATGGCAACCTAGGCATTACGGGATATTCTAATAGCAATAATAATCAAGATGTTTTTGTACTGAAACTTGATACCGATGGAAATGAATTATGGAGCAAAACTGTAGGTGGAAATAAAACTGATGAAGGTCATGATATTTTAGCATTAGAAGATGGTGGAATGATTGTACTTGGTGTAACACATTCACAGGGAGATGAGGATGGTGACATATGGTTACTTGAATTTGATTCTGAGGGAAATTCTGTGGATTCTATGTTAATTTCTATTGAAGGCAAACAGGTGGGTTACTCTTTTGTGAAAACTGATTTAAATGAATATGTAATAGGTGGGATTACCTCAGGCAATAGTGGGGTAACCGATGCATTCATTATTAAGGTAAATGAATTGGGAGAGGTA
>DTTG01000010.1 GCA_012964845.1 Fidelibacterota bacterium | reverse complement strand
GCAGTTTTCTTCCCCTTAGAGATAATACTTTTGGGATCATACATGTATCGATTTTGAGTAAGAAATACATCCCGCCTGGTGCTACTTAGATGGCATGGGACGGCCAGGCTGGACAGGAACCCTTCGGTTTACCGGGGGGTTCCTACTTTTTGGGAATAAAGATAAATTCTTTTAAGAGAGTAAATACAGTTATTAATTTATCGGCTGTGCAAAATAGATATGAATTCTAATAATATTATATTTCCACTTGATTCTGATTTCCTGAAAAATTGTCTCAACGACTGGGAAGTTGACCTCACACATGTAAGTATCAGAGAGTTAAATCGGCTGGTAGATGAGCTCTCAGAGCATTTTGATGTAGAATTTTTCCGCTTTGAATTTGGTATTCCAGGAATTCCTCCAAATAAAATTGGTCCAGAGGAAGAAATACGAATTCTTCAGGAAAATCCTCGAATTCCCTCAACCTATCCACCTTTCGATGGAATCCCTCGATTAAAAGAAGCTGCATCAAATTTTGTAAAAAAATTCATGGATATTGAGGTGCCACCCAAATCATGTGTCCCTACCGTAGGCGCCATGCACAGTGGATTTATTTGTCAATCCATTGTGGGCCGGAAACAACCTGAATCAAATACTATCCTCTATTTGGATCCGGGCTTTCCTGTAAATAAACTGCAAACCAAATTTCTCGGACTTCAGGAACAATCAATTGATCTTTTTGATTATCGGGGAGATGCTCTCATTAATAAAATTGAAGAGATATTTTCTACAGGTGAAATTGGCGGTCTTCTCTGGTCTAGTCCCAATAATCCCACCTGGGTTTGTCTTAAAGAAAGTGAGTTAGAAGGTATTGGTAATCTCTTAACCAAATATGATGTGATCGGTATAGAAGATGCCGCATATTTTGGCATGGATTATAGACAGGACTATAGCAAACCTGGCGTACCCCCTTTTATTCCAACTATCGCCCGCTATACGGGTAATTATTTCTTGACTATATCCAGCTCGAAAATATTTAGTTATGCAGGTCAGCGAATTGCCATGACAGTTATATCTCCTGAATTAATGGAAAAGCGATATAAAAATCTCAGGCAATATTTTGATACTGAACGAATAGGGCATGCATTTGTACATGGGGGTATTTATCCAACTACCGCAGGGGTGCCTCAAACCCCACAGCATGCCTTGGCAGCATTGTTTGAAGCCGCCTGCAGTGGTGATTATAATTTTTTAAAAGAGGTAAAAGTGTATAGCCGATTGGCTGCAAAAATAAAAATTATCTTCCAAAAATATGATTTTGATTTAGTATATGATAAAGATATGGGTGAACCAATAGGCGATGGATTCTATTTTACCGTTTCTCGCCAGGGAATGACAGGCGCTGAACTTTTATTTCAGATGCTGCGTTACGGGATGGCAGGTATTCCACTCAGTACTACCGGTTCAACCAGGGAAGGTATTCGTATTTGTGTCTCCATTATCCGCGAATCACAACTGGGTGAAATGGAAAATCGTCTGTCTGCCTTAAATCATCATCTCCAGCCCAACCCGGTTTAATCTTCCTTTTATATTAGTTCCCAATAATTAATTTTGCTTTATTAAGCAGAATTATACTCACCCCCAATTAGATAAATACCATAATTGCCTAAATAATTAATAATATTATAAATTAATACTAATATATTGTTGCATTTATAGCAAGTAACATAATAATATTAGGCATGCCTCCAACTGTAAATATAGCTGAAAATGAAGTAATTAATCTGGATCAGGTAGATCGGGATATTCTGGAAATCCTTCAGAAAGATGGCCGCTCCAGTGCAAGTTTTATTGCTGATGAAATCGGAATGTCTGTCCCGGCAGTGGCAGACAGAATTAAAAAATTACAGGAATCCGGTGTGATTAAGGGATTCACTACTTTGTTGAACCATAGAAAGGTCGGATTGGATGTATCTGCATTTATAACCGTGATTTCAGAATCATCCAGCCATTATAGTGATGTGGTGAGGGAAACCAACAATAGCCCTGAAATCCTACAATGTTTTACAACTACCGGAAATGGGTCGCATGTACTTTTAGCGCTGGTTGAAAATACGCATAGTCTTGAAAGACTTTTACGAAAAATTCAGAGTTGGCCCGGTGTAATGCGTACAGAAACTCAGATTATTTTATCATCTTATAAGGGCATTAATGCGGTATTGATTCCCTGAAATAAATTAGAATTACTTATACATTAACAATCAAATAAACTAACAGGAGCAAAGAGAATGGGAAGAATTAAAGCAGAATATATTTGGATAGATGGTCATAAACCCACAGCAAAATTAAGATCGAAAACAAAAATAATCGATGGTCCCGTAAAGACTGTAAATGACCTGCCAATTTGGGGATTTGACGGATCCAGCACCATGCAGGCTGAAGGAAGTGATAGTGACTGCGAACTCATGCCGGTTTATTTTACACCGGATCCAATCCGTGGTGGAGATAATTTACTGGTGATGTGTGAGGTAAACAATGCTGACGGAACACCGCATGTATCCAATACCAGGGCGCAACTGAGAAAAGTAGCTGAAAAATATAAAGATGAAGAATCGTGGTTTGGTATTGAACAGGAATATACCTTTTTTCAGGGACGTAATCCCTTAGGTTGGCCCGAAGGCGGTTACCCGGCTCCTCAGGGACCCTTTTATTGTGGTGTGGGCGCCGATGAAGTTTATGGACGTGAAATTGTAGAAGAACATATGGAAGCATGCATGAAAGCTGGTCTCATGTTGTCTGGTATAAATGCTGAAGTTATGCCTGGTCAGTGGGAATTTCAGGTTGGTCCGTTAGGTCCGTTAGATGTGGCGGATGAATTATGGCTGGCCCGCTGGCTTCTCTACCGTATTGGAGAAGATTACGGTGTGAATGCTACCCTGCACCCCAAACCGGTTAAAGGCGACTGGAACGGTGCTGGTGCACATACCAATTTCAGCACCAAATCAATGCGGGAAGATGGCGGAATAAAAGTCATTATTGCAGCCTGTGAAAAATTACAGAAAGCCCATAAGCGTCATATGGGTGTTTATGGTGCCCATAATGAAGAGCGGCTCACGGGTCTCCATGAAACCTGCAGCATCCATGAGTTCAGGTATGCTGTCAGTGACCGGGGCGCTTCTATCCGTATTCCTATGGCTACCGATAAAGCGGGAAAAGGCTATTTAGAAGATCGTCGTCCATCTGCTAATATGGACCCCTATCAGGTTTGCACAGCAATTGTGGCCACTGTTTGTGGAAATTCTGACTCAGTTGTAGAAGATGAAACCGAAATGGTTTCCGAAACGGTGAGTTAATACAAGATTACCTTCCTCCTCCGTAAAGGGATGCGTTACTTAATTTGACACAATCCCTTTGGTATATGAAAACTCCCGGGATTTGGGCTCTCGGGAGTTTTTGTTTATAAAAATTGCTATGTAGGGGTTCAATGCATTGAACCCCTACTATCTCTCCCCTTATCATTATAAATACATTAACTTAAACAGGAGTTTCATGTATTCATATAGATATTAGATTTTTTTCACCCACTCCCGTATTTCATCCCGTACATTTCGAAAAACTTCCAGTTTTTCTTCATTATTTCCAGGAGCAATTGCTGGGTCAATAAAACTATGGTGGATATTTTTTTCGCATTTTCCTGAAAAAACGGGGCAGGATTCACGGGCATTATCGCAAACGGTTGCTACCAAATAAAAATCATCATCGAGATATTCTTTTACCGATTTCGGGTGATTTTGTGAAATATCTAATCCAATCTCTGACATTACTTTTACAGCATAAGGATTTACTTCACTCTCAGGTATTGTTCCGGCGCTGAATGCCAGCCAACCTGCTTTCCGAACAAATCCCTCTGCCATCTGTGAACGGCAAGAGTTTCCTGTACACAATATTAATATTTTTTTTCTGACTAATTTCAAGTTTCTATTTTCAATTTTCTATTATTCCATTCCTAAACTTAGAGCTAAATTTCACTATGAAAAAAAAGGTTTTGATTTCTGCCTGCTTATTAGGAAAAAACTGTCGCTATAATGGTGGACACTCCCAATTAAAT
>DTTG01000009.1:789-4172 GCA_012964845.1 Fidelibacterota bacterium | reverse complement strand
CGGTGACATAAATGAGAGCACATTCCCACTACCAATACCAAAAGCAGCAGATATTTCCATAATAAATCCAGCTTATCTTTTAATTCCATAGTATCCTTTTTATTTAAAGTTTAATAAGTAAAATTACAAATAACCCATTTAATCCTGTACGGAATATTTAATGAAACTAATTTTTATTTCCATAATTCTATTGTTATTCTTTCTTTCGTTAAAAATATTCTCATTAAATTTAGAGAGACAATAATCATGTTTTCCATACTAAAGGAGATAATTTAACAATGATCAAACTGCTGGATGATATATATACCTGGTCTGTTTTTTCAGATGAAAAGCAGCTCAATTTTAATGGGTGGTTTATCCAGAATCAATCATCATCATTCGGGAATGTAGTTATAGATCCACCTCAGCCCAGTGAAAAAGACCTGACCCAGATGCAGAAAATGGGAGGAGTACAGCAAATAATTATTACCAATCAGCATCATCTCCGCAGGGCTTCCGTCATACAGGAAAAATTTAATTCAAAATTACAAATCAACAGCGCAGATGCTGGAAAAATAGAATTAAACTGCGATTCAAATTTTAGCAATGGAGAAATATTAGCCGGGCTTCTAAAAGCTGTAGTAGTTCCTAATAATAAAACTCCCGGTGAAACAGCCTTATATTGGGCGGAACGGAAAATCCTGTTTGTAGGGGATGCCCTCATTGGAGACCCTCCAGGGAAATTACGTCTCCTCCCTGAAAAGATGTATGCAGATATTCAGCGTACCAAAGATGGAATTAAGACCTTGATGGATTTAGATTTTGATACTCTACTGGTAGGAGATGGTGATAGTATATTGTCCGGCGCTAAAACTGCAGTGGCAGAATTTATTAATTCCAATTGATTTTTATTTCACTAAATACCTGCAACTGCTGTTTTTTCAAAAATGAGTGACAGCTATAGATTTGATGCCATCATTATCGGCGCCGGCATTGTAGGGCTGGCAATCGCCCAACGGCTCAGTAAGAATTTTGATTCTATCCTCCTGGTAGAAAAGGAAGAATCTTTCGGCAGGCATGTCTCCAGCCGCAACAGTGAGGTCATCCATTCGGGCATTTATTATCCCCAGAACAGCCTGAAAGCTCGGCTTTGTATTGCTGGGAATAAAATGCTGGTTGACTTTGCACGGAAGTATGCTATTCATCATAAAAATTGCGGGAAATTGGTGGTTATTTCTGATCCATCCGATAAAGCCAAACTGGAATCACTGATGGAAAATGGAATTAAGAACGGTGTTGAAGGATTGCAATTACTTACTGAAGGGGAAGTAAAAAAAAAAGAACCGCATATTAAATCAGCAGGGGCTCTGTGGGTACCTTCAGCAGGGATTATTGATTCACATGGCGTAATGCAAAAATTGGAATATCTCACAAAGTCAAATGAAGGCGTAGTTGTTTATAATTCTGAAGTGACCGATATTCAATTTAACGCAGGTAACTATACGGTGTCATTTAGGGATCTGGATTATACTGCCTCATCAGCAATTGTAATAAATTCAGCTGGATTATGGTGTGATGCAATTTCAAAAATGGTAGGGATTACCGATTATCAACTCCATATCTGTAAAGGTGAGTATTATAAAACCAGTCTCTACCGCCACCAGATAAATTCGCTCATTTATCCCCTGCCCACGGATATATCCCTCGGTCTCCATATCGTCCTTCATCTGGATGGTACCATCGGATTCGGCCCCAATGCTTATTATGTGGATGAAATTGATTACAGTATGGATGATACTCATAAAAATACATTTCTCACTCATATTAATAGATTCCTGGATCTGCCTGAAGAGGCACTTACAGAGGATTTTACCGGTATCCGCCCGAAAATTCAAGCACCGGGTACACCATCACAGGATTTCATTATCGTGAATGAAAAAGAAAAGGGATATCCGAACTTCATTAATTTGATCGGTATTGAATCACCGGGATTGACCGCAGCACTAGCCATTGCTGAATATATGAAAGATATCATAGATTAGACCCACCTAATGATAAAATATTTTTTTATTATAATCATTTTCCTCATGTCATGTGCACCTACTGAACCGGTAGAAAAGCATGACGATATATCAGTACTGCAGGATTTTATTAATAACAGTTCAGGAACTCTGCTTGCAACCTTAGATACAGATAGCAGTGGTGTGATAGAGCCGCTTGAATTGGGAGAACAGACATGGAACAATAATGGACGGATCATAATACTAAACTGTGATAGTATAGGCTTAAGTGGCAGAATACCGGAAAGTATTGGGGCTCTTACAGAATTGACACAATTGGGACTAAAAAATAATAATCTCAGCGGAGAGATACCAGAAAGTATTGGCAATCTCACCCAACTCACTCAGTTAAGTTTGTCAAAAAATTCTTTAAGTGGCGCCATACCTGATACCATTGGCAATTTGAAATCTTTATGGTGGTTAGATTTATCTTATAATCAACTTTCAGGGACTTTACCAGGAAGTCTCAGTAATCTTTCAATATTGGAAGTATTGTTAGCTAATTCTAATAATCTCAGCGGTGCAATTCCACAAGATATCTGCATTATTTATAATCCAAATTACAATTTCGAACTTTCTGGAAACCAGTTCTGCCCACCCCTGCCGTATTGTATTGATTCTCCAAATCTCATTGGATATCAAAATTGTGATACTTCCTGTGGATCAGGGAATACGTATTTAAATGGCTACTGTTATTTTACCGCAGATTTATCTGCGTTGGGAGCATTCGTTAAAATTAGCAGCGCAACAGAAGACTCCCTGATATTAGGCAAGCAGGAATGGCATGCAGGGAGATTGGAAATATTGGACTGTTATTGGCAGGATGATGAAATTTGTAATCTTGCCGGGGATATACCTGCCGAATTAGGCAACCTATCTGCTTTAAAATATTTGGACTTGCAAAAATCCTCTCTATCTGGTGCATTACCTGATTCAATTGGCAGCCTCACAAAATTGGAGTATCTGTACCTTCAAGATAATTCCATATCTGGCTCGCTTCCTGAAACCATTGGCGAGATGGTGAATTTAAAAGACTTCAGTATTGCCAACAATCAATTAAGCGGAAGTATCCCCGAAATTATTGGGAATCTCACTGAATTAACAAATTTGGATTTGCAAAATAATAAACTCACAGGATCTATCCCATCAGAGATAGAAAACCTGACGAATTTGAATTATTTGAATTTAGATTCTAATCAATTATCAGGAGAGATACCATCCACAATAGGAAACCTGACGAATTTAATATCGTTTAATTTAGGAGAAAATGAACTCACAGGAGAAATACCAGTTGAGATAGGAAACCTGACGAATTTAACTCATTTGTATTTACATAATAATAAT
>DTTG01000009.1:0-779 GCA_012964845.1 Fidelibacterota bacterium | reverse complement strand
ATTAAGCGGAAGTATCCCCGAAAGTATTGGGAATCTCACCGAAATAACAAATTTGGATTTGCAAAATAATAAACTCACCGGCGAACTGCCTGAGTCAATAAGTAATTTAACAAATCTGACAAATCTGAATATTTCAGAAAATCAATTGGACGGCAGCATCCCTGATGATATTTGCACCATTTACTCAAATTCTACCGATATGGATGTTAGTAATAACAAGTTCTGTCCTCCCCTTCCGGACTGTATTGATACGCCGGAGCTTCTGGGATATCAGGAATGTGGTGATTGCGGAGATGGATTAACTCAACTAAACGGTTACTGTTATTCACAATCTGACCTGGATGTTTTACAGGGTCTTATAAATAATGCCGACAGCCTAAATATGACCATGGATGCTGACACAATTGCAGGGGTTCAACCACTTGAGCTGGGTATTCAGGAATGGCATGCTGGCAGAATAGAAATACTGGACTGTTTTTGGGATTCTGAGAGTTGTAATCTCTCTAGTGAATTACCAACCACTATTGGTAATTTTGATTCCTTGAAATATTTAGATTTGCAGCATAATAACCTCAGGGGTGAGTTGCCAGAATCAATAGGTAATGTGACAAATTTGACTTATCTGAATATTTCAGAAAATCAATTAGAAGGTATCATTCCGGAAAGTATCTGTAATTTATCAAATTTACAATGGGATTCAACTTTCAGCACAACCTCCTCTACCTTATTTAATCAAGCCTGACTCTAAAACTTCTTTGTTATAAAATATATTAATTTTC
>DTTG01000008.1:1636-4209 GCA_012964845.1 Fidelibacterota bacterium | reverse complement strand
AACCGGAAATAGCCTACTGTAATATTGATGAAGATATGGATTGGGCAGAGCGCCTCATTCTTTTCATAATTGAACGTGTATTGGAAAATCGAAAAAATGAATTGGGAGTTTTAGAACGAGACCTGGCAAAATTGGAACAGATTAAAGCGCCATTTCCCCGAGTGAGTTATACTGAATGTGTAGATTTGCTAAATAAGGGTGGTATCGATTTTAAATGGGGAGATGATTTCGGCGCTCCGGAAGAAACATTTATCGGGGAGCAGTATAATCAGCCCGTCATGGTTCATCGGTTTCCATCAGCAATTAAGGCATTTTACATGAAACGTGACCCTGAAAATGACAAGGTGGTTTTGGGAATGGATGTTCTGGCTCCTGAGGGATTTGGCGAAATAATTGGCGGTTCCGAGCGGGAAACTGAAATTAGTTTACTGGAAGACCGCATCAAGGATGAAGAACTCAATCAGGCAGACTACGAATGGTTTCTGGATTTGAGACGCTATGGCTCCGTTCCCCATTCGGGATTCGGTATGGGGATAGAGCGGGTTGTGGCATGGATTTGTAATCTACCTCATGTACGAGAAACAATTCCCTTTCCACGGACAATTGGAAGGTTATACCCATAAGTAGTGAAAGTTGTTTTAGCTCAAATTAATCCCACAGTCGGAGCATTAGATGCTAACTCTGAAAAAATAAAAGAAATCATTCGAGAGTACACTTCCCAGTGTGATCTCATTATATTTCCGGAAATGGTTCTCACAGGCTATCCACCTCAGGATCTATTATTAGATGATACTTTTATTCAGCAAACTCAGGAAGCGCTTGATGGCATTGTGGCTGCTGTTAAATCCACGGCAATTATTGTAGGGACAATTCGAAAAGAAAACAATAATCTCTTTAATACAGCTGCAGTTATTCAAGATAGTGCTGTTATTACATACCGTGATAAAACCCATCTGCCCACCTATGATGTGTTTGATGAAGTCCGCTATTTCACGCCCTCTGAATCTGTAGAACCGGTGGAGGTCAGTGTAAATGGAAAATCAGTCAAATTGGGACTTCAAATCTGTGAAGACCTTTGGGATGATGAGTATGATACAAAGGTTAGCAAATCGCTTTGCAGTCAGGGTGCTGAATTATTGATTAATATTTCTGCATCCCCTTTTCATATTAATAAGCTTCAAGAACGTATTGAAATAATAAGCAGTAAAGCGAATGACTTAAAGTGTAACTTTATATATTGCAACCTGGTAGGAGCTCAGGATGAATTGGTTTTTGACGGTCAGTCCTGCATTGTAAATTCCGCCGGCGAGGTAATATACCTTTCTGCCGCATTTGAGGAAAGTGTTCAGCTGGTTGATATGGAAAAATGTAATCCAATAAAAGTTTTAGAACCTCCTGAAGAAGAACAGATTTTCAATACACTTTCCCTGGGGGTAAAAGATTATTTCCAGAAAACAGGGCATACCCATGCGGTTATTGGACTGAGTGGCGGCATTGATTCTGCTCTCACTGCTGCCATAGCCAAAAATGCTCTTGGCAGTGAAAATGTGCTGGGGATTGCCATGCCGTCTATTTTTTCATCAGATCACAGTATAAATGATGCGCAAGCATTGGCAGAAAATCTGGGTATTCAATTTGAAATTATATCCATTAAAAAGATCAATGAGCAAATGCTTGATGGGTTATCGCCAATTTTCAATGGATCTGAAGTGGGATTGGCGGAGGAGAATCTTCAAGCGAGAATTCGAGGAAATATTCTCATGGCAGCAGCCAATAAGCAGGGTGCGCTGCTTTTAAATACGGGGAATAAAACTGAAACAGCCCTGGGATATTGCACTATGTATGGGGATATGGCTGGTGCTTTAGCTGTCATCAGCGATTTAAACAAAACCCAGGTGTATGCAGTCTCCCGGTGGGTGAATACAAATTTTAGTAAGGAAATCATTCCCCAAAATACATTAACTAAAGCACCCTCCGCAGAGCTGAAACCAAACCAGGTAGATCCCTTCGATTATGATGTGGTGAGTCCATTGGTAGATATTCTTATAACGGAACCGCAGCGATCAGGTAAGTTGGAAATAGAGGGTTACTCCGCCGAACTGATTAAAGAGTTAAAGCAAAAAATACGATTAGCAGAATTCAAACGCCGGCAAGCTGCCCCGGGAATTCGTATTTCATCAAAAGCATTTGGAGTTGGCAGGAGATATCCAATTATCAATGCATATGGAGTATAACAAATGAGACATTTGATATTACAGATTAACTGCCCGGATCAGCGGGGAATAATTGCTCAATTTACGGCCATTTTGTACGATCATGGAGCAAATGTACTCAATTTGGAGCAGCATGTTGAACCGGATGAAAAACTCTTTTTCATGCGCATTCATGCAGATCTCTCCAACATGGATATATCTGAAAATGCATTGCGGGAAATTCTCCTGGCATTGGTGAAAAAGACAAATGCCAATATCCAATTTTATTATCCTGAAAATTTGTTGAGAATGGCAATTTTTGTTACAAAAGAATCAGCCCCTCTATATGATTTACTCATAAAGCATCAGTCCGGTGAACTG
>DTTG01000008.1:0-1536 GCA_012964845.1 Fidelibacterota bacterium | reverse complement strand
ATCCATCATGGATTTCTACCGGCATTTAAGGGAAATAATCCCTACCGCAAGGCATGGGAAAGGGGGGTTAAAATGATAGGCGCCACTGCTCATTATGTAACGGCAGACTTGGACGAAGGTCCCATTATCGAGCAGGATGTTGTGTCAGTAAACCATCAGCATTCGGTCAAAGAGATGGTTCAGGCAGGGCGAGATATTGAACGCAGAGTATTAACATCTGCCGTAAAAGCCCATCTGGAACACCGAATTATTTTGGATGGAAGGAGAACAATTATTTTTCATTCGTAAAAATCCCGTTGCATATTTCAAGTATGGTGCAACGCCTAATTAATAGCAACTCTGTCACCTTGTATCTCTGTTACTCAGGAATTTCGCACTAAGGAACTCTCTACATTATTTAACAAAAACCGATTATACACCGCAGTCATCAATAGCACCACCGCCCCGGCCTGATGCAAGACCCCCAGCCAAACCGGCACCACCATAATCAGAGTAAGTACGCCTAATCCAAATTGAATCAGTATTGCCCACAGCAGCCAGTCGATAGCTTTTTCCTGTTGAGGGGTAAGTTCAAACCCCTTGCAGTAGCGCCAGAATCCTGGAATGAGCATACAAAGAATCCAACCTAACATTCGATGAATAAACTGGATGGTAAAAGTATGTTCTACAAAATTTTTCCACCAGGGGGTGAGAGGTAACAACCCACTAGGTACCCACTCGCCTGCCATTTTAGGGAAGGTATTCCAGCCATAACCCGCTTTTAGACCTGCAGTAAAGGCTCCATAAATTATTTGAAGAAATATAACCGCTAAAATCCAATTGAGCACCGGTTGGAGTTTTTCTCTGTTGTATGCTGTAGAAGGGATAAACTTCTTTTTGTTAATCGTCAATGCTGTCCAAAAAATATAAGCCATAAGTCCAAATGCCAAAAGCAGATGGCCTGCTAAACGGTAATGACTCACATGCGGATTATCCACCAACCCGCTTTTAACCATATACCAACCATACAGGCCTTGCAGTCCACCCAAAACAAACATAAAAAGCAGTTTTTTCATTAATGGGGGATTTAGTTTTTTCTTTATTAAAAAGTAGGCGAACGGAATAATAAAAAATATTCCTAATAATCGTCCAATGAGGCGGTGAACATATTCCCAAAAGAAAATAAACTTAAATTGTGGGAGGGTCATGCCCTGGTTCAGTTTCTGGTATTCAGGGTATTGCTGATATTTCTCAAACTCAGTTTCCCAAGCAATATCTGTTAAGGGTGGCATTATCCCGCTTATGGGGTGCCATTCCACCATAGATAGCCCTGAGCGGGTGAGGCGTGTAACACCGCCAATTATCACCATGAGAAAGATGAGCAGGCAGGCAGAAATAAGCCAGGTTGTTATTTGTTTTTGAGTGTATGAATCCAATTGTTGTAGTAATCAGGTTAGAAAAATTAGGCATGAAATGTTTATGGAGTAAACATGGTTTTTTAGATTACCATCATAATTGGTAATAAATTCATCCAAATTGGAGGTAAGAAATGAAAAC
>DTTG01000007.1:2146-4221 GCA_012964845.1 Fidelibacterota bacterium | reverse complement strand
AGGTGTTTGCCGATAGCCATGGAAATGTTGTGAGTCTGGGTGAACGTGAATGTTCTATTCAGCGGCGCTACCAAAAAATTATTGAAGAAACACCCTCTCCATTTATTGATGATAAACTCCGACAAAAATTGTCGAAAACAGCAGTTGATATTTCAAAATCCTGTGAATATTTAGGAGCAGGCACGGTTGAATTCTTAGTAGATAAACATAAGAATTTCTACTTTCTTGAAATGAATACCCGCCTGCAGGTTGAACACCCCATAACAGAAATGGTAAACGGAGTTGATTTGGTACAAGAACAGATCCGTGTGGCAGCCGGAGAAAAATTATCCTTCTCTCAAAAAGATGTAACTCCATCGGGACATGCCATAGAATGCAGAATATATGCTGAAGATGGATTTAACAATTTTGCACCTTCAACAGGCATCATTACAGAAATGACCTTTCCCCATGGCTTAGGTGTTCGAATGGATGAAGGTATTCGGGTTGGACAGGAAATCACCCCTTATTATGACCCCCTCTTGGGTAAACTTATTACTTGGGGAAATGACAGGCAAACGGCTCTCCGGCGAATGATTCGGGCATTGGGAGAATTCCACATTGCCGGGATAGAAACGAGCATTCCCTTTTGCCTTAGGGTCATCCAACATAAATCTTTCCAGGAAGGCAAATATTCAACTCATACATTGAATGCCATTAAAAATGAACTGCAGAAAGAATTGACGGTTAATAAAAAGGAACAGAATTTGGCAGCCCGTATCGGAGCCGTTCAATCGCATCATCAATTAAAACCAGAATTAATATCCCGTGAAAATCATCAGCAAAAGACCAACTGGGCATCAGCTGGCAGAAAAGACGAATTGCGATGAAATTCAACACAATTATTGAGGATATATCTGTAGAAATGGAATTTTCCGAATCACTGGATCAGCTATTAATTAACCCGAATAATGAGCTGAAAATTGACTGCGTGCAGCTCAGCTCTAATTCCTATTCTCTTATTTTAAATGGTAAATCTCACTACCTCACCATCAATAAACAGATGGATGGTTATGAAGTAACAGTGGATCATCAGACCCATTTGGTTCAGGTTCAGGATGAAGTGGAGATTCTGCTGGAAAAGTTTGGAATGAAGAGTGAAACCTCCAGTCATGCTGGAGAAATCCATGCCCTTATTCCCGGATTGGTGAGCCGATTGTTCGTTAAGCCGGGGGACAAAGTGGAAATCGGCCAAAAGCTTTTAATATTGGAAGCCATGAAAATGGAAAACGAAATTGATTCGCCTATAAGCGGCACCATTGGTAATATTTATATTAAAGCAAGTGACAAGGTTAAAAAGGGAGAACTTATTATGAAGATAACAACCTAATGGCTGGCTGGACAAAATGGCTATGGGGAGGCATGGGCTGGGCAATGTTTGGTCCGATTGGAGGAATTATGGGCTATGCCTTAGGGTCCATGTCTGAAAATAATTCTGGATTTCACAGTAATTATCAGGGATTTTCCCGGGGTAAATCTACAAAAGGTGGAGATTTTGGTTCTGCCCTGCTGATCCTGTTTGCCGCCGTTATGAAAGCAGATGGGGAGCTGAAAAAGTCTGAATTAGATTTTGTAAAAAAATTCTTCATTCAGCAGTTTGGAAAAAATTATGCTCAGGATCGCATCCAACTTTTTCAGGAAATTCTAAAACAAGACTTCCCCCTAAAAGATGTTTGTCTGCAAATAAAAGCCAATATGGATCACCCTGCGAGACTTCAGATGCTTCATGTTCTGTTCGGACTCTCACAAGCTGATGGTCATGTGCATCCTCTGGAAGTAAAAGTCATTCACACCATTGCAAATTATTTGGGAATATCTGGTAATGATTTTGAATCCATACAGGCAATGTTTTACAAAAACACCACCGCTGCCTATAAAATTCTTGAAATCACCCCCGATGCCACGGATACCGAAGTAAAGAAAGCCTTCCGCAAAATGGCAAGTAAATTTCATCCTGACAAAGTTCACCACTTGGGAGAGGAATTTCAGAAAATGGCAGAAGAAAAATTTAAATCCGTAAACGATGCATATCAACA
>DTTG01000007.1:0-2046 GCA_012964845.1 Fidelibacterota bacterium | reverse complement strand
TAAGTTCAGAGTTCCTAAGTGAGTAATAATTAATTTTCGTCAATAAATAATAAGGAATCATAATGTCATCAGTAAATACGTATAGAGAGTTAAAAGTGTGGCAAAAAAGTATGAAATTCGTTACAGATATTTATAAATTAACACAAGATTTTCCGGATATTGAAAAATTTGGGTTGACATCTCAAATCAGAAGATCAGCTGTTTCAATTCCATCGAATATTGCAGAGGGATTTGTCAGAAGACTTCCCAAAGAGTTTATTCGCTTTCTCAGAATTAGCATTAGTTCTTTATTCGAACTACAGACTCAATTAGAAATATGTAAGAATATTAATCTAACTGGTCCTAATATTTTTGACCATTTTTATGAAGATTCTCGTTAAATTGAACGAATGCTTAAAGGATTAACATCCAGTATTAAATCTTAACAACTCAGGAACTTAGGTACTATGAACTCAGGCACTTTCTTAATAATTTGAAGAAATCCAACTCAAACATACCACTGAAAACCTATTACGGTACGGATAGCCAACCCGGTGAATACCCTTTTACCAATGGGATTTATCCTGATATGTACAAAGGCAAACTCTGGACAATGCGTCAGTATGCAGGATTCACCTCGGCAGAAGAAAGCAATAAACGCTACCGTTATTTGTTAGATCAGGGTGTTATGGGGCTTTCTGTAGCCTTTGACCTGCCTACTCAAACCGGCTATGATTCAGATCATTCCATGGCTTATGGTGAAGTTGGTAGAGTGGGCGTTCCCATTTGTACATTGGCAGATATGGAAGTCCTTATGAAAGATATTCCTTTAGGGGAAGTCTCTATTTCCATGACCATTAATTCTACGGCAGCAATTCTGTTGGCATTTCTGGTGGCAGCAGCAGAAAATCAGGGGATCAACCGCAACCAGCTCAGAGGCACCGTCCAAAATGACATCCTGAAAGAATATATTGCACGGGGTACTTACATCTATCCTCCCAAACCCAGCATGCGGATAATTACCGATCTCTTTGAATTCTGCTCAAAAGAAATGCCCAGATGGAATACCATTTCCATTTCCGGTTACCATATTCGCGAAGCTGGATCTACAGCCGTTCAGGAAATTGCCTTTACATTAGCCAACGGAATAGCCTATGTTCAATCCGCAATTGATAAAGGACTGGATGTGAATCATTTCGGGAAACGTCTGAGTTTCTTTTTTAATTGTCATAATAACTTTTTTGAAGAAGTAGCTAAATTCCGGGCAGCCAGACGCATGTGGGCAAAAATAATGAAAGAACGGTTTCATGCCACGGACCCAAAAGCAATGATGTGTAGATTCCACACCCAGACTGCAGGTTCCACTTTACAAGCACAACAAATTGATAATAATGTCGTGCGAACCACCCTTCAGGCTACAGCAGCAATATTGGGAGGGACCCAATCATTGCACACCAACTCTCGGGATGAAGCCTTGTCTCTCCCCACTGAAAAATCAGCTCAATTGGCACTGCGAACGCAGCAAATTATCGCCCATGAATCCGGTATTCCAGATGTATCTGACCCTTTAGCGGGCAGTTTTTATGTTGAAGAATTAACCGATAAACTGGAATCAAATGCCTTAGAACTCATTGCTGAAATTGATGACTTAGGAGGAGCCATACCTGCCATTGAAAATGAATTTCAACAAAATGAAATTGCCAAATCTGCTTTTGATTATCAGAAAGCCATTGATGAAGGTAATAAGATAATCGTGGGTGTGAATAAATTCCAGTCAAAGGAAACTGATATCTCTGAGACACAGCAAATTGATCAGAAAGCTGTGCAGCAGCAATTAGACCGCTTACAATTTGTTAAAAATAACCGTGACAACCAAAAGGTAGAATCTATCCTGAGAGCATTGAATGAAACAGCGTCTACAGATAATAATTTATTGCCGGTAATTATCGATGCTGTAAAAGCGGAAATATCATTAGGCGAAATTTCAGATATACTGCGAGAGGTATTCGGAGAGTTTTCATAATTCAAATTAGTTAGAAGAAAACTATTGTTTTCACATTTCTTATC
>DTTG01000006.1 GCA_012964845.1 Fidelibacterota bacterium | reverse complement strand
GCATAATTATCAAATATAAAAGCTAATTGTAATATTAAGCATCGTCACCTGATTTTACTCTTCACAAATTGTTATGTCATCTATCATTCAAACCTTACATTTTCCCGTATTGATGAAGATGACTTTTTCATTACTTTTGATATGGATATCATTATTATCAGAAAGCTGTAGAAATAATCCTAATCCGGAAATTGCGCTAGGCTCAAAATTAAGAGCAAAATATTCTGCAATTTCTATGGCTGAATCTAAATATTGTTCTTTTACAACAATTACCCTGGAGGTTTTACTGCAATGACTTTTTACAATTAAATTAGTAATTTTTCTATTCATTGCATCAATGGCCTTATTTTGAAAGGCAGAGTAGAGCATTTTCATTTTTGAAGATTTTCGGTTATTTGCTGCGCCTATGAAATTACATTTTGAAAGTATTTGTTTATTCCCGAAAAACCGCTTCGAGGCAACCTTTTTATCCATCTCCCTGCTATTAGTAGAAATAACATTAGTAAAAAGGTCACCTGTACCAAATGGTATGAATACCCAATCGGGATTTTGGTTCAAAACTTCATAAGATAGCCAATCGTAATAAATCGCTCTTAAAGAATCGAATTCTTTACCATAGGTTATATCAATACCATTAATATTATCTGTCTTTTCTAATATTTCTTTTGAATTGAGCTCTGCGCTGTCCAGATCACATAGATATATCTTGCAGTCTTTTTCCTGCAGTCTATTAATTAGTTCTTCACTTGTTCCCTGATTCATGAGAACTCTCAGATTCGGGAGTCCCTTTTTACTAAGGAGGTCCTGAATGGCGTAAGCAGCGCCTCCTGAACTGATAAGTGAAAGACTTTTAAGCGCTATTTTTCCTTCAGGACTGTTTATTTGTCTTTTAATCTCGTTTTCATACCAGAGGTATATTTCCCATGCCATTCTATCTTTATGGGTACCAGTAGGATTGATAGATTCATCTTTAATCCACATTGTATTTTCTGTTAGCTGGATATTTTCATTTTCACCTATTTCTTTCAGAATTGTTTTTGTAAAATCTGAGAAACTAGTTTGATGTATTTTTTCTGGATAGATAATTGAATAGAAAGGAAGTAAGATAGTAGGTGATGATGGAAAGGATGGATGATTTGGAGGAAATTCAGGTATTTCCTCTTGCGACTCTGAAATCGAGTGTATACCTATTTCTTCAAATGGGCGATCATGTACAAAATGAGAAAGAGCAGATAAATATATTGGTGTTACACCTATAAAATCTGATTGACTTTCAAGGGCATCTTCCTTTATCTTCAGATAGTATTGCTTATAGAGAGTTGCCCCCTTAAGTTTATATTTATTCCTTGAATTATGTTGTATGTGCCTGGCCAGACTATTGAAGAAATCCAGGTTCATACTTTGATGATTTTCACCATACTCACTTTGCAATTTATCCCAGGAGGAGTCAATGAGACTAAACAGGTCAGCTGCACGTATTTTCAATAATTTTCCTTTCTAATAACATTATAAGTATTTGCAGAAATCAAACGTTATCTAAAGCGACAGTAATAAATTAGAAATAAAATAGAATATAATCAAAGAATACAGAAATAATATTAAATATGGAATTATTTTAATAATATGGAACTTTTTGTTGTAATATGGATATATTATTTATAACTTACAATGGCAATAAGGTCCGTATGTTTAAATAATATAAGTATATCATGGAGGATAAAACATTATGCTTAAAAGAAATGAACAGAATTTTTCCCAACTGAAATTACTTACATCTATAATATCCTCCAGTATTATTATAAAAAAACTTTATTTATCTATCACCATACTTTGCATTACAGGATGTTATACCATTCTTACTCCCCCTCCTGATTATTATCATCAGGAAGAAAATCTATCCATTCATGAAGAAGTTGATTCTACCATAGTTACACATAAAAATATTAATAATTATTATTGTTCGAATTGTGCAGTGTATGAGAATTCTTGTAGTAGTATACATTGGAGATATAATTCATGGTCTGGAACCTACTATTGTGATCCTTATTATTATAACTATAGCTACTACAATCATCATCAATACGATTATTATTGGCATAATTCACATAATAACTGGAATTATCATGATTATTCCGATAACTTTTCAAAGAGACCCTCAAAGAAAACCAAAAGGAATCGGAGTTTTTTCCGATTATCCTATGATACTGTGGTAGAAAATAGCAACCAAGATAATACTAGCTCTTCGTCTTCACAAAGTGGTAGTTATAATTCTCAGGATAACAAGTCATATAATGAGAGCACAGAAAATTCAACAACTTCAACCGAGAGTCAAACAAATAAGAGCAATGCTAAACCACGTAGAAAACATAATAGGAAACCCTTATGAACAAAATCAATATTTTCTTAGTATGTATATTAGGAGTTTGTTATTCCCAGAATGTTTATGACGTTCTAAGACCCTATTTTGGTTTTAACAGTTCACAGATTTTAGTTAATAGTATTGGAGGTGCTACTGTGGCAGCTGGTCATGTAATTCCTGGGCCTACATCCAATCCTGCCAATCTAGCCATGCATAGATTCAGACAGATTCAAAGCAACTTCTCAAGTAGTGAATTCAAAAGTGGTACTGAAAATAACTCGGCAACAAATTTAAATGGGTTTCATTTCATTTACCCTGTTCCTGTTTATCAGGGTAGTTTGGTAATTGGGGGAGGAGTAAACAAGGAAATTGATTATATGTCTGCTTCCAGATCAGGAATTTATCAGTATTCTGAAATAGGGGGAATGAATGTCTGGCGCATAAGCGCCGCAGTGGAATATTCAAAAAAACTCTATATTGGAAGCAATTTTGAGTATTATACAGGCGAGGATGAGATGGTTGAGTTTGCAGGAGATAGCACGTTTTATTTCCGTCCGCATTATAAGGGTCTTGGTATGACTTTAGGTTTATTATACAGCATATCTCCAAAATTTCAATATGGGGTTTCTATTCAGTTGCCTACAACACTTTCGGTCGCAGATCGATTCACCTATTCTAATCATATTGAAACGGATGAATCTTTTTCAGACACCTGGCATTATAAAGCAAAACGTCCACTGATTTTTCATATTGGGACAGGATATTTCGAAAGATATTATAATGTTTTCTATGAAGCAACATGGGTAGATTGGAGAAATCTTAAGTTCTCATCGGAAGAAATCTTTGAGAATGATCTAGAACTTCCAGCTAGTGTAATTATTAATCAAGAAATTAGAAATACACTACATCCAACACTATCCCATCACCTAGGATTTGCTCTACATCTTCCTATTCTGCCTATTCATATTTACGCCGGTTATCAATACCTTCCTGTTGCTTTCTCGAATGTATATAATTCTGATGCACGGCAGTCATACAGTACGGGATTTTCATATATGATTCAGGAAAATTTCAGTATTCAGGCATCCTATGTCAAATATTTCTGGAAATACGGAAATGAACCAGAACATTTTGAAAAATTGTCTGTTGGAATAGCTATGCATTATTAGTTAGATAGTTAATCTATTTTTTTCTCTCCAATCTGTAATAATAGGAATATATTTTTAGTTACATTTATTTGACAAGGGAAAATCTGAATAATCCCTTTCTGCATGTTCCCAGATAAGTTTCATGTCATCCACCCGAGAAAAGGATGGCCCCTGTTGTAGTATTTCAATAAATAGCTCCAAGTTTGTTTTATCCCCCTGGGCAAAAGCCTCCACATTCCCCTTTGGATTATTCCGTACCAATCCTCTGTATTCAGATTCTGAGCCTGTTTGAGAGTAAAGTAGCAGAAACTTACTCCCTGCACTCTCCCTTTAATGAAAATATGTATGGCTAGCTTTCTATTGATGGACATACTAATATTTACAAATTAATGTAGCTTGTATAATGAATAAATATTGTATAAAAAAACCGCCCCGCACATAATGTACGGGGCGGTTCTGATTTTCCGCCTTCTTTGCGGTTGAAGTCAAAGAAGGTTATCAGTAAAACCAGTGTTTATTTCATCAACATTAGCTTCTGTGTACTTACAGTACCTGCAGCTTCTGCCTTTACAATATACATACCACTGGATACATCAGATGCATCCCATGTTAAAGTATATGTACTTGCATCCATATACCCATTAGCCAATGTGGCTACTACCTGTCCCATTAGGTTATACACCTGAACAGTCACTTGACCATTCATTGGTACAGAAAGTTCCAAACTGGTTGTTGGGTTAAATGGATTCGGATA
>DTTG01000005.1 GCA_012964845.1 Fidelibacterota bacterium | reverse complement strand
CAAATCGCCAGAGGGTCATTTATTAAAAAATAAATTTTCTAAGGTTTTATAATTGTAATACACATAGTGAACACCTGTATAAAATGTAATTATAGTAGTGATCACCATAAGGTAGAAAAGCGAGTCTTTTAAAAAAAGTTCGGGGATATCTATTTTATAGGAAATAAGAATAAGGAACACCAGGATAAAATTGATAGTAACAATTTGTAGAAATGTTTTCAGTTTACCTGCTTTACTGGTAATCATAGTGACACCTTTATATTGCATGAGCGTACGCATAAGTGTAACCAGAATATCTCGAAATGAAATTAAGATAATCATCCATAGTTTTACCGTGGTAGTCAAAACCGGGAGAAACATAAATCCATAAAAAGCGGACAGTACCAATAATTTATCAGCCAGAGGATCAAAATAAACTCCGAACTGCGATTCAATATTATATTTTCGGGCAATGATACCATCATAGGCATCGGTAATTGAGGCAGCGATAAAAACGATGAGTGCCAGTAATTTCCCATGGCTGAAATCTGAAAATAAAAAATACAGAAAAACCGGCACCAGCAGGATTCGTGTTGAAGTGAGGAAATTAGGAATCCATTTATATTTCATTCTTCTGAATGTAGTTCTACTCTTTCATTTATTGATTGTGTGAGAGTAGCTTCATCAACATATTCTAAATGTCCTCCCACCGGCAACCCCCTGGCTAAGCGTGTCATTTTTATAGGATGTGAATCTAATAATTTAGAAATATACAAAATCGTTGCTTCCCCCTCAATACTGGCATCGGTTGCAACAATGAGCTCAGTTGCAGATTTGACCCTTTCCATGAGAGAATCAATTTGTAAATCATCGGGACCAATACCATCCAAAGGAGATAACAGTCCGCCCAACACATGATATACACCCTTGAAGCCGGTTTTTTCAATTAGGTAAATATCGGATGGTTCTTCGCAAATACATATAATTGAACTGTCTCTTTTTTCATCAGAGCAGATTTCACAGAGTTCAGCTTCAGCAATATTATGGCAAGTATTACAGGTGTTAATTTTACTTTTTACATTCACCAGGGCTTGGGCAAAATCTTCAACTTCTTTGGTATGAGTTTTTAAAACATGTAATCCTAAGCGATGGGCAGTTTTTTTCCCAATTCCAGGGAATTTAGAAAATGCTTCAATTACTTTTTCTAATGTTGGGGGCAATCCGTCCATTACATTCCGGGAAATTTTATTTTGCCCATCATACCGCCGGTGATGGAATTCATTTTCTCCTCGGCAACTTTTCCGGCATTTTGCAGACCTTGATTTACTGCAGCCAGAATCATATCTTCAATCATTTCTTTATCTTCGGTTAAAATTTCGGGATCGATGGTTAATGCAACAAGTTCTTTGTGACCATTAACCGTAACGGTTACCATTCCTCCACCTGCTTGCCCTTCAATCTCAATTGAATTAAGTTCTGCCTGCGCTTTTTCCATTTGGCTCTGCAATTCCTGAGCCTTTTTAATCATTTTGGTCATTCCGCTTTTTGGTAACATATATTCTCCTATCTTATTATTTCACCTTCAAATGTTTCTAATACCTTCATAAATAAGGGATGTTCCGCACTTTCCGGCTTCTTTTTTTCTGGTTTCTCTTCGTTATTTTCCTGAATATGAAATTTAATTCTAATTTTCTGATTTAATTTATCATTTATTACAGATGCAATTTGCTCAGCATCTTTCTCCAGTGTTTTCAAATGAAATCTATGCCCATTGACAAGCTCAATTAATAATTGTTTTCCATCAAAACTGGATAATTTTGCCTCCTCAAGAAAATGAGCAATTTTGGAATTTTTTTCTTCGAGCCCCTCAATAATTTCAGTCCAGGAATTGTTAAAATCTTCCAGTGTCAA
This sequence comes from Fidelibacterota bacterium, assembly GCA_012964845.1. Classification (GTDB taxonomy): domain Bacteria; phylum Fidelibacterota; class Marinisomatia; order SCGC-AAA003-L08; family D37C17; genus D37C17. The sequence goes on along the minus strand of DTTG01000005.1, from coordinate 2,397 downwards.
ATTTCTTACCTGTTGGGGGACTGGCTCAGAAACTACCGGTGGTGTTGGTGTGGTCAATTTTTCAGTTACGGGATTATTTTCTGTTGGCTGGGGTGATTCCATGGGTTCAGTCTGAACAAGGGGTGAATCGGGTTTCTCAGTGGTTATGGATGGTTTTTGAGATTCCGGCTTTTTTACAGAAATAGTTTTCGGTACTTCTCCTGATAGAATACTTGCAATATCAACACTGGCATCCATCATTGACAATTTAATGAAAAGAGCTTCTAATGAGATTTGCGGCTGTTGAAGAAATCTTAATTTTGATTCGAATTGCAGAGATAAATCGAGCATTCTCAGAAAATCTGCAGTGGAAAACCGGCAGCCCGTTTGGAGCCAATTCAGGCTGTTTTCTGAGAGGTTCAATTTAGCGGATTCCCCTGTTTTCTGAATCATACAGTTTCGTAAAAATTCATTAAATCCGCTTATAAAATCTGAGATGGCATATCCCGCATCAATGAGTTGACTCAGCTGGTGGATAACCTCTTTATGATCTCTCTTTTCAATTGTTTGAATAATATTTAGAAAAACATTTTCTTTTATAATTCCCAAAACATCACGGATTGTTTCAACATCTAAAGCATCGCTAGCATAGGCAATTGTTTGATCTAACAGGCTGAGTGAATCCCGTAAACTTCCATCCGCTTTTTGTGCAATGAGGCGAATGCCATCTGTATCATATTTAATATTTTCGGACTCTAATATTTGTTTGAGATATTCAGAAATATCATTTATTGAAATATGTTTAAAATCAAATCGTTGTGTTCGGGATAAAATGGTAGCCGGAACTTTATGCGCGTCTGTAGTTGCCATAATAAAGATTACATGGGGAGGAGGTTCTTCTAATGTTTTTAATAATGCATTAAAAGCCTCCCGAGTGAGCATGTGCACTTCATCAATAATATAAATACGGTATTTACTGTTGTTTGGGGGATATTTTACGGCTTCCCGTAAATCCCTCATTTCATCAATCCCTCTATTAGATGCTCCATCTAATTCTTGGACATCCAAATTACTGCCCTGGGTGATCTCCGTACAGTTTACACAGGTACCGCAGGGGTTATTATCTTTTGGATTTTTACAATTGAGAACTTTGGCAAGTATGCGGGCAGTGGTTGTTTTCCCCACGCCTCTTGGACCAGAAAAAATATAGCCGTGGGCAACTCGGTCTAAGCCAATGGCATTTTGTAAAGTCCGGGTTACATGCGTTTGTCCAACGACTTCATCAAATCGTTGGGGTCGTAATTTTAGTGATAATACCTGATAACTCATATTATAATTTTGTATTTAAAACTGTGCACCGGCAGTTGTGTTTTCTGTTTAAATGATCTGTTTTACAGCCAGCTCAGTTTCAGAAATTTACGGCACATAAGCAATATTTCTACCGCTGCTTCCTTCCGGATCTGACGGGATTAAAAACAAGTCTATTGCGTAAAGCTGAAAGCATCAACACTACTTATAAACCATTTCAAATTCAGCAAAACCCTCCTACCGGTATTCAATCCTGCATAAAGCGGGTTTCAGGATACAGGGAACCGCTAACTCCCCATCTAGCACAGATTTATGGCTAATCATGTTTTTCCTGCTGTGGAAAAGATTGAAATTTACGTTGGTTAGAATATGAAATGGGAAGAAAATGAATTCATCATTGCGCCCCTTTTTCTGATAATTCAACCGAAAATCCCTTTAAGGTATAAATAGTACCATCATTATCATAATCTGATTCATCTTCAATAGTAGAAAGAGGTTTGTCCCAATTAAAACGCCATAACCCTATGAGTGAATCGTAATATGTATATCGGTAGTAATCTCCCAATTTTTCCGGATGGGCATATTGAAATGTTATGGTACTATCGGCCAGTCTAGTATTCCAAAAGCGGACTTCATCTATATATCCATACCAGAAATTTTCACGAATGGTTCGGGTTTTGTTTACAATAGCACCAATATTTAACATATTTCCAACAACATCAATAAATTTTTCATCGCTAAATATTTTGGTTGAATCTATATATAATTTTATTCCCTTAGAATCTGAAAAAAGGATTGATATTAAATAAAAATTGTCGGGGTCGGACCAATCCAGCCAGCTAAACTCACTGGGAGTGACATTAGAATTAATAATTGTGGTGAGAATATTTGACTGATTCGCGTCCCTTAATAAGGCAAGGGTTATTCTATCTGTGGAATCAATAATTGAAAAAATAGCAGGGGCTTCATTGGTATCTACTTCCCCACCTGAAACCCAAAATTGGAGGGTGAAATCATTGGATTCTAATTTCATACTATCGAGTTTTCCAAACTCAATCCAACTGCCACCCTTAAAATACAAACTATTAATTTTTTCTTCCTGAATCATTA
>DTTG01000004.1 GCA_012964845.1 Fidelibacterota bacterium | reverse complement strand
GATTTTGAGCTGAATATATCAGCCTACATAGAGGGAGAATTAAAACAGGCAGTTCGGGAGAATTTTACCAATCATAAAGAAGCCTGTGAAAATTGTTGTGAAAAATTGAGTGATATTTCCAGATTAATGGAAAATTTACCCAAAATGTCACTATTAAGAACATCCAGTCAATTTGACCAAAAACTCCAGGAGAAAATCCGTGAAATTGATAATCAGGGGCCTTCAATCTGGCAGCGGTTAATACAGTTTAAACCACTTGGATTTGAACCGGCACCGGCCTTGGGAATTGCTTTGGCAATGGTCATGATTATCGGGGCATCCTATTTATTATTAAATCAAGATGGTCTGCCCAATATTGACTTTGAAAAATTATCCACCCAATCTCAACAAAATACACCCCGGGAATTTGAACCCTCGGTCATTACCCCCACAAAAAATCTACCATCTATGGCAGATTCAGACACATCAGCTAAGCCAAATCCAAAACATTTGGAGAACCGAATCCAATTAGTAGGTGGTAATAAATAGTATAAAATCCTCGGATTTATAGTTGGAATTCCAGTATTTTTACAGCTGTATTTTTAGTATAAATAATTTAATCTTATGGAAAAGGAAAACTTATAATGGCAAAGAAACAATCCTTTGGTGAAAAAGTAGGACATACAAAAAAATCTTCTAAAAACCACATCATGTTAATAAGATCGGGTCGATCTGACAAAACGGGTGCTTTACGGTTTAATGGAGAAATGGTTTTTGTACCAGAGGGAAAAAACGCTGACGGCCTTGTAAAGGAACTGCTCGCTAATAAAGCGTAAAGTTATATGTTAATTATTGAAATAGGAGGGTAATTCCCTCCTATTTTTGTATTAGGACAAATATTTCGGAAAAATGTTCATAAAATTTAGAAAGGCATTATTAATTGTTTGTTGTAGTTCGCTTTTTTTCGGTGGTACATCCAAAAAAAGTGAGGCTTATGAATATTTTATGAAGGGTGAGTATGAGCTTCTACAAAACGATTTTAAAATGGCAGAAAAATATTATAAAAAAGCCCTTTTTCTTTCTCCCGATTCTCCTACAATACTCAATTCCTTAGTCGATTTAAAAACCTATCAGGGAAAATATTCTGAAGCCATTAATTATCTGGAAATAAATTTAAAATTAGATCCGAATAATAAAGAAATCGGACTAAATCTTTATGAGCTATATTCCCAGGAAGGAATCAATACAAAAGCAGAGTTATTATTAGACTCTCTCCTTATTTATTTTCCAGGAGATATGGATATATTATTCGCCCGTGCAAATACTCAATTCTCAGCTCAAAATTGGATTGATTTACTCAAAACTTATCAAGATATTTATAAGGCCGATCCTCACCAGAATGAAATACTCCTTAAGATATATGAAATTGGAGTTGCCACAGGTAATATAGAATTAGTATGGGAAATATTAATAGAATTGAAATCCATTTCCCAAAGCCAGCTGATTTTGGAATTATTAATTGAGATTGCGGATAGTTCAGGTGAATATTCAGAAGCTATCTCGTTAATGTATGAATTGATGGAAACAACTGGAAGTACCGATAACCAATTAATTAATTTGAGCCAGCTCCATCTTAGAATTGAGAAATTTGATGAAGTAGTAGATATTCTCAGTCCCATTTATGAAAAAGGAAATCATTCTTTAGACGTACTTAGAATGCTCTTAATTGCCTATTCCTCTTTGGGACAAATAGAAAATGAGATTAATGTCAGTAAGATACTCATGAATGAATACCCTGATATTCCGGTAGGATATGAAGCCTTATCTTTTGCCTATTTACAAGCTGGCTCCAATGAAAAAGCAGTTGAGATATTACTTCAGGCATTACCAAAATTTCCAGATGAAGTTACATTTCCTTTTTCCTTAGCAACTATCTTTTATAATTCGGGAGATTATTTAAAAGCCGAAAATTATTTTCATAGAGCGCTAACAATACAACCGGATTTAGTTGCTGCAAAACATTCCCTGGCATTGATGTACGAAGATATGGATGATACCAGTCGTTCAGATTCACTATTTTTACACATGATAAATCAGAATGAGAATGATGCTGGTGGGAGAAATGATTATGCTTACATTTTATCAGAGCGGAAGAATTCTTCTAAAGAAGATTTTAATTATGCACTTCAATTAGCAGAACGGGCTGTTGCAATGGAACCTGAAAATGCTGCTTTTCTAGATACAATCGGTTGGATTTACTATAAATTGGAAACCTATCAAAAAGCTGAAGAATTCATTGAAAAAAGTCTAAACTACAATGAGGATAACCCCGTAATTTTAGAACATCTAGGTGACATTTACGTGAAAATGAACAAAACCATTGAAGCTATTAATATTTATGAAAAATTACTTGAAAAAGATTCAGATAATCAATTGATAAGAAATAAATTAGATAAAATAAATGACTGAAAATCCTTCTATCAGTATCATTGTCCCTGTTTTAAATGAAGAGGGTTCCTTAGATAAGTTTTATAATGAAACAACAAAATCCTTGAATGAATATTCAAATTGGGAAATTATTTTTATAGATGATGGCAGCGATGATGAATCTTATAACATTATGCGGAAATTGGCTGATGAGGACAATCGAGTTTCTATTATTCAATTTTTTAAGAATTTTGGGAAAGCAGATGCACTTTCTGAAGGATTCAAACAAGCCAATGGGGATGTCGTCATTACAATTGATGCAGACCTTCAGGATGACCCAGCTGAAATTCCCCGATTAGTTGAAAATATTCAAGAGGGATGGGATGTTGTGTCAGGGTGGAAAAAGGACAGGAAAGATCCAATTTCAAAACGCTTACCTTCTAAATTATTTAATATGGTTACCAGATTTTTAACCGGAATTAAAATTCATGATTTCAATTGTGGCTTAAAAGCATATCGGCGAAAAGTGGTTAAATCAATTGATATTTACGGGGGACTTCATCGCTATATTCCTGCAATAGCCGGGCAAAAAGGGTTTTCTATAACTGAGATTGCAGTAAATCATCGCCCCCGGGAATTTGGTGAAACCAAATACGGGGGAAATCGGTTATTCCACGGATTTTTTGACCTGTTCACCATGTTGTTTACGGGAAAGTATTTCGATAGACCTCTCCATTTTTTTGGATCTATTGGATTAGTCTTTATTTTCATTTCAACTATTAGTGAAGTTTATCCCATTTATGATAAAATCGCAAATGGAATCCCCTTTCAAAAACATTTTGCCCTCATAGTATTTGGTGCCATGATATTTGGATTGGGCCTGTGGTTTTTCTCCATCGGTCTATTGGGAGAATTACTTGTAAAAGCATCTGGAACATCTGAAAAGAAAATCCATTCTGTGTATTCAAAAAACCAGAAATAAATGCAAATAGCACTTATCTCGGTTGCGCCACCATATCGAGGTGGAATTTCCAAACATACTTCCATTTTGGTTGAGAAACTATCCATTAATCATTCTGTGGATGTCATTAACTATTCCCGTCAGTACCCTGATTTTCTTTTCCCTGGAAAAACTCAATATTTAGAGAACAAATCAGAAATTGAAAGAAGCTGCCGATGGATAGATTCCATAAATCCCCTCACATGGTTCAAAACAGGGAACAGGCTTGCCAAGAAACATTATGATCTGGTTATTTTCAGGTTTTGGAATCCTTTTTTTGCACCTGCCTTGGGGGTCATTGCAGGTGTCATTAAGAAAAATTCTCCAAAGACAAAATTAATGTCATTATCTGACAATATCCTTCCTCATGAAAAAACACCTCTGGGGGATTTTCTCACCACTTATTTATTTCAGAAGTTGGATGGGCACATTGTGCAATCCAGTCAAACAGAAAAGGAGCTGCAGGAAGTGGTGGATGATCCCATATATGAAAAACGGTTTCATCCCATATATACCAATTTCCCTAAGAAAATAAACAAAAACACTGCCAGGAATAAATTGGGATTAACAGCAAAATATATTATTCTCTATTTTGGTATAATTCGCGACTACAAAGGATTTGATATTCTGTTAAAGGCAATAGCCAAATTAAAAAATAGTGGGCTTGATTTTCATCTTCTCGCCGGGGGAGAATGTTATGGAAACGATGAAAAATATACCCAATTAATATCTGATTTAGAAATTTCCGATTTTGTCACTTGGCATAATAAATATATCCCTGATTCAGATGTGGCTGAATATTTTTCAGCTGCAGATGTAGTAGCATTGCCCTACCGATCTGCCTCTCAAAGCGGGATTACTCAAATTGCCTATTATTATGACATCCCTGTTATTGTTACCAAAGTGGG
>DTTG01000003.1:1302-4320 GCA_012964845.1 Fidelibacterota bacterium | reverse complement strand
GATGCCAAGCGGGGAGCTGTATTTACACAAGTTTCCAAAGATATTGCCCTATCAGCGAGAGAGGGTGGGGGTGATCCTGAAATGAATCCTGCTTTGCGTCTTGCAATCAAAAAAGCGAAGGCTTCCAACATGCCCTCTGCCAATATTGAACGTGCCATAAACAAGGGAACGGGAAATTTACCTGGAGTGAAATATGAGAATTATGTCTATGAGGGATACGGACCCGGAGGTGTTGCCATCATGATGGAAGTGATGACCGATAATAAAAATAGAACCGTTCCAGATATTCGTCATATCATGTCTAAAAATGGTGGGAATTTGGGAGAGTCTGGCTGTGTGAATTGGATGTTTGAAAAGAAAGGCACTATTACTCTTGATAAAAAAGGTGTAGATGAAGATGAAGTTTTAGAGAAATCTCTTGAACTTGGAGCAGATGATTTTACATCTGATAATGATGTCATCGAAATTACTACATCACCGGAAGCTTTTGGAGATGTATGTGATGGCTTGGAAAAAGAGGGGTATGAAATTGAAGGAGAAGTAGGATTATCCCCCATTAATTCTGTAAATGTAAGTGGAGCAGATGCCAAACAATTGTTGCCGCTTCTAGAAAAACTTGAAGAAAACGAAGACATTCAAAAGGTATATTCGAATTTTGATTTGGATGAATCCGAGCTGGGTTCGCTACTGTAATTGAAAATTATTGGAATAGATCCGGGACTTATACAAACAGGGTTTGGGATTATCAATGTAAGTAATAATCAAACCACATTGATAGATTATGGAATTATCAAACCGCAAGCCAAAGATACTCTTGCAAACAGGCTCCTCACAATTTTTAATGATGTATGTGAAATAATTTCGAATTATAATCCCCAAATATTTGCAATTGAAGAAGTATTTTATGGTAAAAATGTAAAATCTGCAATGCGTTTGGGACAGGCAAGGGGAGCATCCATGGTGGCTGCAGCATCAAAAAATATACCAATATATGAATATTCTCCCCGAAAGGTAAAACAATCAATAACCGGCAATGGAAACGCACACAAAACCCAGGTGCAATTTATGGTAAAAGCCAAACTACAAATGGATCATAATCCAGAGCCCATTGATGCTTCAGATGCTTTGGCAATTGCTCTCTGTCATGATCATCAATTCAGGATGGCAGATTTATGATTGTAAGTATTAGAGGAAAACTTACGAAAAAAATGCCAGATGAAATTGTCATTGAAACTGGTGGCTTGGGCTATGTCTGCTTTATCTCAAATAATACCTATGATAAACTCCCTAAACCAGGGGAAGAGGTATCGCTGCTCACCTATTTTCAGGTGACCGAAAATAATCAACAACTGTTTGCTTTTAGCGAGATTACCGAGAGGGAACTATTTATGATGCTCATTGGTGTTTCCGGGATTGGACCCAAAACAGCAATTGTTCTGCTATCAGCAGTTTCTCCGGACGAATTTAAAAGACGATTAATAGCCAGTGAAGTTACAATGTTAACTGCCTTACCTGGCATTGGTCCCAAAACTGCGAGACGGATAATAGTGGAATTAAAAGATAAATTTGTAAAACTTTCCAAAGATGAATTGCCAAAAGAGGAATCAGATATTGCTCCAGAAGTCAGTGATGCCTATGATGCACTCTTGGCATTGGGATTCCAAATGAAGGATATTCGGAATTCAATTACAACAGTTCAAAACCAAGGTGAAAAATTAAGTACAGAAGAATTAATAAAACTGGCTTTAGCAGAATTACGATGACAGAAGAAATATTAGATATACCAATTAAAGAAACGGCTCTTTACAATTCCCATGTTCAATTAGGTGCTAAACTGGTTCCTTTTGCTGGATATAATATGCCGGTTTCTTATCCAAATGGAATACAATCAGAATATTTCACTGTTCGTGATGAAGTTGGAATTTTTGATGTTTCACACATGGGTGAGTTTACCATAGATGGTAGTGGTTCAGAAGCGTTTTTACAGAAAATGACTATCAATGATGTGGAAAAACTTCAAATTGGTGAAGCTCAATATTCTGCTTTGTGTTACCCTAACGGTGGAATTGTTGATGATCTGATTTTATATCGAAAATCAGGTGGATATTTTATGGTTGTGAATGCGTCAAATATCGAGAAAGATTTCAATTGGCTGAGTGAACACAAAACAGAAGATGTGAATCTAAAAAATGTATCTGACGATTATTCATTATTTGCTCTTCAAGGTCCCAAGTCCAGGGATATTTTATCTACATATACACATGCAAATTTGAAAATGCCCTTTTATACTTTTGAAGATGCTTTGGTGTGTGGGTATCCTGTAATGGTAAGCCGAACTGGTTATACTGGAGAGTTAGGATTTGAAATTTATGGGGATGCAAATTCATTGGTTTATATTTGGGACGAATTAATAAATCTTGGTGTTAAGCCGGCAGGATTGGCGGCACGAGATATTTTACGAATGGAAATGAAATATTGTCTGTATGGAAATGATATTGATAAAACTACAAATCCAATTGAAGCTGGTTTAAGTTGGATAACGGCTTTATCAGAGGATGATTTTATAGGAAAAGATGCTTTGTTAGAAATAAAAAAGAATGGATCTACCCGACAATTAATTTCATTTGCAATGGAAGAACGAGGGATTCCCCGTCAGGGCTATGAAATATTTGTAGATTCACAAAAAGTGGGAATTGTTACCAGTGGAACCCAATCGCCAAAATTGAAAATTGGAATTGGTTTGGCTTATGTTAATAAACCCTTTCATAAAACGGGTCAGAATATATCCATTCAAGTTCGTAATAAGTTTATTTCTGCAAAGATTATCAAGCCCCCGTTTATTAAGGAAACATCCCTTCATTATTAAACTAAACCATTCTATAATATGAATTATCGTCGGCAAGAAGTTATTGGAATCCTTCTATGTGTTTTGGCGCTTTGTGTTTTCTTAAGCTTTGCAACCTATAATCCTTATGAAACACCATCTGGTTTAACGCCTGAAGTCGCCCAGACAAATAT
>DTTG01000003.1:0-1202 GCA_012964845.1 Fidelibacterota bacterium | reverse complement strand
GTGATTATCCAGAAAAATGAAATGGAATTTATACCCAAAGGTGATACAACTGAATCTGAAGAAAATACAGAATCTGATAAAATTGAAGTTCCCCCTGAAAAAGTTGAGGAGCCAATGGAGGAGCAGATAGCCGATGATTTAGATCTGGAAGTAAAAATAATAAGTGATGATGCTTTGGAAGATTCACCCCAAGAAAATATTGCAATTGAGGATGAGACAGAAATTGAAGAGGGTGATTTGGATGCTGAGAAAGAAAGGCGGGCAAAATATCGCCAGTATAAATTGCCTACTTTAGAATACCTTCATGATCCTGTTGAAATTCGGAATCCTCATTCAGAAGAGGAGCTAAAGGAAAAAGCAAATTCACTGTCTCATGCCCTAGATACCTTTGGTGTAACTGGTAGAGTTGTACGTATATCACCAGGACCAGTAATTACACTTTTTGAAATAGAACCTGCAGAAGGGGTTCGAGTTAATAAATTTACAAACCTATCTGATGATCTGGCGAGGGTTATGAAAGCCCAAAGGGTACGCATAATTGCACCTATTCCGGGTTCGAAATCTGTTGGTATTGAACTTCCTAATGATAATCCTTCAACCGTTTTCTTGAAAAATATCATAAATTCTGAGCAATTTATTCAAGCTGAATCAAAATTAAGTATTAGTTTGGGCAAGACTACCACGGGAGATGCATATGTTTTTGATTTAGAGAAAATGCCTCATATTCTAGTTGCTGGTGCTACAGGTGCTGGTAAGTCGGTATGTATAAATACAATGATAGTTTCAATATTGTACAAGGCAAAACCTGATGAAGTGAAATTCATTTTGATTGATCCAAAAAAATTGGAATTAGCAACCTATAAAACATTAGAGGGGTATCACCTCATTACAGCCCCCAATTTGGATGAATATGTGATGACAACTCCGGAAAATGCAGTTGGTATATTAGACTCAGCCATTGTAGAAATGGAAAGAAGATTTCAGGTATTTGCTGATGCACGTGTTCGCAATATAGGTGAATACCATGACCGAAAAAAAGAGAACCCAGAATTGGAAACGGTGCCCTATTTAGTTGTTGTGATAGATGAATTGGCAGATTTAATGCTAACTTCGGGTCGTGCAATTGAAGAACCTATCACTCGATTGGCTCAGAAAGCCAGAGCTGTGGGAATTCATTTAATTGTTGCTACACAAAGACCTTC
>DTTG01000002.1 GCA_012964845.1 Fidelibacterota bacterium | reverse complement strand
CCCTGATCAGAACTGCCAACTGGCAGTGAAGGATTACTTCAGAGCGCTCATTGACCAAAAAGCTGAATGGGTATTGATACAATTATTAGAATAAGATAAATTATTTTTTTCATGTTTGTCCTTTTATAGTTAATTAGAAATGTTTTCTGCTGGATTCTCAGCAAAATATTTATATAATGCCGGCAACACCAGAAGCGTTAAAATTGTGGAGGTAATCAGTCCGCCCACTACCACTGTTGCCAGAGGCCGCTGTACTTCACTACCTGTTCCAGTGGCAAAAAGCAGAGGCATCAATCCCAGCGCAGTAGTCATTGCTGTCATCAAAACCGGGCGTAATCTTAAACAAGCTCCTGTAATGGAGGCATCTATAATTGAAGCCCCCTTTTCCAGCAGTTGGTTCATATAAGCTAGTAACACCATGCCATTTCCCAGAGCAATACCAAACAAAGCAATAAATCCAACCGAGGATGGAACTGATAAATTTTGCCCGGTTATCCATAATCCTACCACACCCCCAACCAAAGCTAAGGGGATATTTAACAGAATCAGAAGGGAATTCTTCAGGGAATTAAAACTGGAAAATAGCAGTAGAAAAATTACAATTAAGGTAAGAGGAGTAACAAAGGCTAATCTTTTATTGGCCTCCTGTTGAAGGCGAAATTGTCCACCCCAAGTTGCAAGATAACCAGATGGCAGTTGCACATTATTATCAATAGCCTCCTGTCCCTCTTTAACGAAGGAGCCAATATCCCTGCCGGAAACGTTACACTGAACCGTAATAAAACGCTGATTGTTCTCCCGTGTAATTTGCCTTGGTCCTACCAACTCTTCAATTTTAACCAATTCCGATAAGGGAATATTTACACCATCGGGTGATTGAATAACGATGTTGGAGATTGCTTCAGCAGTATTACGGTATTCAGGAGCAAATCTAACCAGTATATCAAAGCGACGATTACCTTCAAATATTTCACCAGCCGTTTCACCTCCCACAGCTGCATGAATCACCTCTTGCACATCTGAAATATTAATACCGTAACGGGCTATTGCCTGCCGGTTTATAGAAATAAGTAGTTGGGGTGTGCCTGAGACTTGATCCACCTGCACATCATCTGCACCCTGGATTTCCCGAATGACATCTGCAATTTCATCTGCTTTTGTTTTCAGGATCTCAAGATCATCTCCAAATAATTTTATGGCCAACTCTGCTCTAATTCCTTCCAACAATTCATCAATTGTCATAGCAATGGGCTGAGTGATATTGATAAGTACCCCCGGGACATCCTCTAATTCGGCACGAATTCTAATTTCCAACTCTTCCTGGTTCATTCCCTTCAACCACTCTGATTTATCCCTTAAAAGTACATACATTTCAGCATTATTCACCGGGTCGGCATGGGCACCCACCTCCCCGCGGCCAATTCGGGAAACTACGGAAGTTATCTCAGGTATCTGCATCAATCTACGCTCAATTATGGAGGTTGTATTTTTGCTCTCATTTAATGAAATTGACGGTGCCATAGTTACACGAATCACAATGGAACCTTCATTTAACTTTGGTGTAAATTCTGAACCCAATTGGGGAAACAGTAATAATCCCAAAACTACTAGACTTCCAGCCAGCCACGCTCCCACTTGCCGGTGATGTACAAAATAGGTGATTACGGGTTTATACATCCGATCTAATAACTGTAATATCCAATTTTCTTTTGTAGTACTTTCAGCTTTTGGTTTCTGAAGTAAAAATGAGGAAAGTACCGGTGAAATAATCATAGCATATAAAAGCGAACCAAACATTGCTAAGGCAATGGTATAGGCAAGAGGACGAAATGTTTTTCCCTCTACACCTTGCAATGTAAATAAGGGCAGAAACACGATTATGACAATAATTATAGCGAATGATACTGGCCGGATAACTTCCATAAATGCCTGGGATATCAGTGTAAATTTTGACTCATTATTGGATTTATCCCGTAATATTCTGTCTATATTTTCAATGATAACTATTGAACCATCCACCATCATTCCGATGGCAATTGCCAAGCCGCCAAAGGACATAAGATTGGCAGAAATGTTAAAATAATTCATACCTATCATAGCAAAAAGCACTGAGAATGGAATGGATGCTGCTACCACTAAACTGGGACGAATTGACCCCATAAAAACAAACAGAATGAGCACAACCAGAAGAATTCCCTGGAGTAAGGCATTGCTCATTGTTTTCACACAGGCTTCTACCAATGTTTTCTGCTCATAATAGGGTACAATTTTCACCCCTTCCGGTAATATGGAATTAATCTCCTCCATTTTGGATTCCACCTGACCAATAACGGTAGATGAATTGGTTCCGTATAATTTCACCACCATGCCAGAGATGACCTCCCCAATTCCATCACGAGTTTGCAAACCTCTTCGAATTGCACCTCCAATTTTCACCTCTGCCACCTGTTTTAAGAATACCGGAGTTCCAGATTCTGATTTCAGGATGATATTCTCCACATCTTCGATGCCAGAAGCTAATCCTTCAGATCGGATGATGAATTCCTCCGAATTTTTCTCAAGGAATTGAGCGCCAACATTCAGATTATTTGATTTGACTTTTTCAATGACATCCTGAATGGTTATATCGTAGCGTAGAAGTGAGAATGGATTTACTACAACCTGATACTGCTTCTCATATCCTCCAATTCCCAATACTTCAGTTACCCCGGGTACCGTCTGCAAATGAAACTTCACCAACCAATCCTGAATGGTACGGAGTTCTTCCAACGAATATTTACCCGTTTCGTCATCCAGATAATAGAAGAGTATGAGTCCCATTCCAGTAGAAATAGGTCCCATTTCAGGCTCACCAAATCCTTCGGGAATCTGTTCACGGGCTTCCTGAATACGCTCATTTACAAGCTGTCGGGCAAAATAAATATCCGTTCCATCCTCAAAGTAAATATTAACAATGGACAACCCAAAATTAGAAACCGAACGTATTTTTTCCAAATTAGGTAAACCATTCATGGCAACCTCTACTGGATAGGTTACATATTTTTCAACCTCCTCAGGTGCCAAGCCCTCTGTTGTGGTAAATACCTGAACCAAATTGGGAGATACATCAGGGAATGCATCAATAGGCAGCTGTTTATAACTGCTGTACCCTGCTCCTAAAATCACAACAGAAATAGCCAAAACCAGCAAGCGATTCTGTAATACAAATTGAATTAGTTTTTTCATCTATAATTTTTCCTTTTTTTATGGATTGCATCAACTATGGTGATGCTTGGATTGACATAGGCAATCCACTCCATATCAAATTTTAATGGTTATGTTCACCACTGAATGAGCCTTTGGCCAACTGTGCTTTTAGAACAAATCCACCCTTTTTTACATATTCCTGACCATTACTCAATCCAGATAATATTTCAACACTTTCAGAATTATTCTTACCAATTCTAATAGGAACGGGCTCAAAACCATGGTAATCTTTTACAAATATAACTTGCTGATTATTTACTGATTCAACTGCTGTTTTGGGTACCACAATTTTGCATTTGGTTTGACCAACAATTACCTGACCGCTTATAAATTGTCCAGGTCTAAACTTTAAATCTGGATTTTTTAAAATCACCCTGGCAGTTGCTGTCCGGGTGTGTTCATCCAAAGTTGGCGATAAATATGAAATTTTACCAGATATAGGAGGAACATGAGAACCCAACAAAATTTTTGCACTTTGACCTATCTGAATGAGGTGAAGATATTTTTGATACACTGAGAGGTTCACCCATACTTCAGATAAATCAGCCACTGCAAAGAAATGATCGGGTCGCTGAGCCGTTTCACCCTTGGTGAAATGCATATCTATAACAATACCATTTATTGATGAACGCAGTTCATAAGCTGTTAAACTCTCATTGCTTTCAATAATGGCCAACAGCTCATTTTTCTTTACCCTGTCGCCAATTTGTTTAAAAACTTCCTTTACAACGCCGTCAAACCGTGGAGTAATATGTGCTAACCGATCAGGATCAATCTGAATTTCTCCGGGCAATTCAATCATTTCTTCCACTACACCCCCTGTAGCAATACCAATTTGTATCCCGAACTCCTTGAGAATTTCCGGAGTAATAGAAATTGCCGAACTGTGTTCATCTCCAATTTCATCATGATGATCACCGTGATGTTCTGCATGTTCATTATGATGATGATCTCCATTCGAGTTAAGAATAGATTTTGTTATCCAAAATGTACTTAACGCGGTAATGACTATTGTACTTATTATAATTTTCTTCATTTTATTATTTCTCCAGATAAATTGTGTTCTAAATTATTTTGATTAATGATCCTTATGATGTTCATGATGCTCCTGATCACCATGTTTATGGGTATGGGTACTCTTTTTTTCAGGCTCATTCTCAGAATCTATATGATTTATTTCTGTTTTTTCAGGCTTTGATATTTCAATTTCTT
>DTTG01000001.1 GCA_012964845.1 Fidelibacterota bacterium | reverse complement strand
TGAGATTTACCCACACCAATAAGCTTAACCTGATCGTATCCATTTGAAACTAAATTTCCATACAAGTCATTGAGCTGCCCGAACCGGGCCGTACAGGTGCCTCAGTTATAATGGCCAAAATAATGGAGGGTTACTTGATCAGGAAAATACGATGTTCCAACATTCTCACCATAATAATTAGAGCTTGAATTAATATCTTCTAAGCTGTACTCATATTGAGCAAATGAAAAGGTGATCGTAGTTAATAATAATATTTTTCTAAACAACATAATATTCTCCAAATTCGTTGGATGAAAGTACACTTTCCCAATTATCTGTTTCACCTATTGTTGCATACTGTTACATCAAACTATAAATTTAATAATTTCTCTACCTTATTTGGTGGACGCCCTAAAACTGCCCTCTCTCCTTTTACTATGATGGGACGTTCAATGAGCTTAGGATTTTCAGACATTTTCTGGAACATGAAGTGTTCGTCATCCAAGTGGAGTTGTAAATTGAGTTCTTTAAATACTGCCTCTTTAGTACGGATAAAATCCCGAGCTTTTACTCCCATTTTTATTGCAAGTGATTCCAATTCATCTGCTGATGGGGGGTTATTTAAATAGTCCACAATTTCATATTCTACATTTAAATCATTTAGAATCTGCACGGATTCCCGGCTCTTTCCTCAGCGGGGATTATGGTATATCAATACTTTACTCATCTGTTTTTCTCCTGAATATTATTGTTAATTACTACCTGCAGGTAAATCGAAAAATATAAGTTCGGAATCTTCCTTAAAATTAAAATACAGTTTGTTTTCATTTTTAATAAAAACTCCGTCCCTGGATTGAACCTCATTTTTATTGATTGTTGTTGAGCCTTTGGCAACCACCAGATAGATTTGCCTTCCATTTTTTAATTCAAAGTCCAGATCTTTTTCCTGTTCTCCATTTATCAAATACAAAGTTGCATCCTGGAACAGCTTGATAATATTTGAATTTTCCAACTCTTTTTCACCGGATGCCAGGATATGAATACCCGGCTCATGGAATGAATTTATAGCAACATTTTCCCAGCGGGGCTGAATATTGTTCTCATTGGGATGAATCCATATCTGGAACAGCAGAGTCTCAACATCTTCATGGTTGTATTCTGAATGAGTAATGCCGGTGCCAGCGGACATTATTTGTATTTCTCCCGCTTTGGTGACACCCTTATTTCCCAAACTGTCTTCATGAGTAATGGCTCCCTGGCGGATATAAGTGATGATTTCCATATCCCGGTGGGAGTGCATGGGGAAACCGGTTCCGGGCTGAATGCAGTCATCATTCCAGACAATCAGCGGTGGATATCCAGATTTATCAGGATGGTAATATTCAGCAAAATTGAAATGGTAATGGGCATCCAGCCAGCCGTAGTTGTGGTTGCCTAATTCGGAATATGGAAAGATTGAGATCACGCTGTTTTAATTTAATTTTAGCTTGAATAGTTGGTTCATGACAATATTATCTAATTAAATTCCCCACCCTAATAATAAGGAGAAAACCATTAATACTTTTGATGCCATTTTACAAAAACTGAAAGATAATTTTCCAAGTGGTGAAGTAACCCTGGAAAATACCTCATCCCAGCACATCGGTCATAATGCAAGGGGAATGCACCTGAAAACTACTATTAAATATGCGGGATTTGAAGGTAAATCAACGGTAGAGCAACACCGCATGGTCCATACAATTTTAAAGAAAGAAATCGGAAATGAGATCCATGCCATTACCATTCATACAAGCAGTGAATAAATAGTATTATTCTAAGCTTGAATGGGTACCATCACAGAAGGGTTTGTTTCCAGATTGTTTGCAGCCGCACCAGGCAATATTCTTTTCATCGTTCATATCTACGATTATGGGACTGAATTCAGAGCCCTTATGGCTGCCATCGCAGAAGGGTTGTGTTGCAGACATGCCACAGGCGCACCAGGCATATTTCCTTTTTTCACATTTCATAACAAAGGGTGATTTCTGGGCTACTTTTGGTTCTGCCATTATTTATCCTTTCAATTGATTTTAAACATTTATTTAATTAGTAATACGATTGCCGGAATTACCTGAAGTTCAAACGGTAGTTAATTATCTCACAAAACATATTGTGGGAAAATCTATTCTTTCCATTAATTCGCCCAATAAATATACGAGGGTTTTTGGTAGCTGCACCCTAAATGAATGTAATCGTTTTCTCCTTAAGAAGCACATCGAAAATATACGGCGTAGGGGAAAATATATTATTTTTGACCTCAATCAAGGCCATCTCCTGTATCACCTGCGGATGACAGGAAAGCTCATACTCCAACTACCCAAAGCGGAGGATATTAAATATGTGTCTGCAAAATTGACTTTTGATGACAACTCAGAATTGTTTTTCAAAGATGTGCGAAAATTTGGTAGAATATATTTCTGTAATAATTTGGATTGGCTGGAAGACAAACTTGGGATTGAACCATTATCAAAAGAATTTACATCCGATTACCTTTTTTATCATTTACAGAAGAAAAATCGGCAAATTAAACCTCTATTATTGGATCAGTCATTCATAGCCGGATTGGGCAACATATATGTGGATGAAGCACTTTGGTATGCAGGGATTCATCCTCTGAGTATTGCATCTACAATCAGTAATAAACAATCAAAGAAACTTCATGAAGGGATCCAATCCGTATTATTAAATGCCATTGCAGCTAAAGGTACCACCATCATTAATTTTTCTTATGGGGATAATGATAGTGGAAACTATAAGGAGAAATTGAAAATATTTGGGAAAGAAAATCGCCCCTGCCCCGGCTGTGGAAATCCTATTAAAAAGATAAAGGTGGCCCAAAGAGGTACCCATTTTTGTCCAAAATGTCAACTGATTTAATCCAAAATATGGGGTAATATAGGCATTCAAATTAAAAGGGAATTAAGTTATGCTCATATCACCGGATGAAATAAATAAATCACTTGCCAGCCATGGTTGGGATTATGCCGAGAAGAAAATATCAAAATCGTTTACATTCGATGCCTATATGGAAGGAATTCAATTTGTTCAAAAAATCGCCGTTTTAGCTGAAGCCCAAAACCATCACCCGGATATTAACATCGGTTGGTGTAAGGTTGGTATTTCCATTACTTCCCATGATCTGGGCGGTGTTTCCACCAAATGCGTGAATTTAGCCCTGGGTATTGACAATATTATGGAAGCCTAAGCTCTCATGTCCAACTGGAAAAAAGTAGGCCCACTCTCCGAATTTAATAAGGGTAATAAATGGCAGGTTCATATTGGGGAGCGACCCGTTGCGCTTTTTAAATTTGAAGATACTTTTTACGCCCTTAAAAATGGCTGTCTGCATCAGGGATTCCCATTAGCCGAGGGGAATGTGAAATCGTATATGGTGGAATGTCCATTACACGGCTGGGTCTATGATATGCGAGATGGTAAATGCCTATCTTTAGGTGATCGGTTTACCAAAACCTATGAACTCCGAATTAAGGGAAAGTATTTAGAAATAGATATGGAGGGAAAAGAGAATCCCTAAGAAGGGTCTTCAATCCAACCGCAGCGGTTTGATGGGGGATAAAACCAGAGCCGGATCCTTCTTCCAATCCTGATCAGGATCATCAATATAGAGTTCAATTTCGTTTCCATCTGGATCGGTTAAGTAAATGCTTTTACTCACTGTATGATCACTCATTCCGGTAATGTTTACCCCTGCTGATTGCAATTCATGGTAAGCGGATTTTAACTCCTCGAAAGTATCCCCAATTTTAAAAGCAGCATGGTAGAAACCGATGCGGTGTCCAGTATTCGATTGGGGAGCATCCCCCACTTCAATTAACAATAATTCATGATGGGTTCTTCCAGAGGTGAGGGCTGCGGCTTTAAATGGGAGAGTATTGGATTCGATTCTTTCCCAGCCCAATATTTCTTCGTAAAAAGATACTGAGGTTTCCAAATCCCTAACATAGAAAACAATATGCCCTAAGTAGTGGGCTTTCATTTATAAAATGGAATTAACAATATCATCGGCTTCAGCCTCAGTTGATCCCTGAAATTGCGGTTTGCCTGCTCTCTTGTACCAATAGTCGGCATTGCTTAGATCCCCTTCAACCCGGTGCAGATAGGCATGTATCCAGGAGCCTAATTCCGAGCTGATGGATTGAGCGATATTATGGGCTGTTTCCCAATCACCTTTCCTGGCATACCACATAGCCTGCAGGGGTTCAGATAAACTTTGAGGCGGAGCATCCTCTTTTGTAGAATTAATAAACTCATCAAATTGCATTATTAACTCATTTTAGATAATTTCAAAACCAAAATATTGTTCGGTTTTTTTCAACTATGGGTCCCATAGTTCAATTCACCGCATATTGCTGCAGAATATTAAAATCAACCAGTTTCAATGTGGCTTCATGGGTGGACTCCAGAAAAACAGGCGGGGCTTTTCCCTGCTCATAGGCTTCTTTCCAGCGCATAG